>DAIOWL010000006.1:0-10027 GCA_036758545.1 Streptosporangiaceae bacterium
CTGAGGCGCCGTGAGGCCGCTCAGTCCGGGGAGCCCGGGGATCGAGCTGACCGGTACCGAACGGGCGGCCCAATCGTCGGGCTTCCAGCCCTTGTCGCCCAGCGTGTCGAGGACGTACTGCCTGAAGTACTCCGCGTCGCTGGCCTGCTGGGACTGGGTAGCGTTGGTCGAGTACGTGAACAGGGCGCGCGGCTGGCTCTCGTGCAGCTGCGCGACGGCCTGGTTCAGGGCGCTCGGCAGCGTCAGCGACTGGCCGCCGCCATCACCGCCCGTGCCGCCGATGCCGGGGCCGGAGGAGAACAGCTTGCTCGCGTGCAGGCCGGGCACGATCAGCGGCGCGCACAAGGCCAGCACGATGGAGGCGAGCCCGACCCGGCGGCCCGCCGCGGCCAGCGCCCGCGTATCCGGGCCCGGACGTCTTTCCCTGCGCAGGTCGAGTCCGCGCCCGTCGGAGCCGGTGCCGTCGGAGCCGGTGCCGTCGAAGGCGCCGCCGGGTGCCCGGCCGTACCGCGGCGCCGAGCGCCACAGCGAGACCAGCCGGCCCCAGACACGGATCCGTTCCCGCCCGTCCGCGCTGAGCATGGCCAGGTAGCCCGCCCCGCTCAGGCAGAACACCAGCACGGTAGCGAGCTGGGAGTGCGGGGCGTTCATGGTGACCGGCACGGTGAACAGGACGAGCAGCGGCAGCCCCGCCAGTGCGGTAGATCGCAGTCGCACCGCGATGAGGTCGGTCAGCACGGCGATGATGCCAACCCCGCCGGCGGCCAGCAGCAGCAGGCCGGGCCGGTCGGGGGCCGGCGGCGCGTACCTGTTCGCGTCGTGCAGCCCGGTGCCTGCCAGGTGCCACAGCCGGCTAAGCGAGCCCGGCGTCGGGATCACCAGCAGCAGTGAGTGCCGCACCTCGAAGATCAGGTTCAGGTACAGCAGCAGGCCCACCAGGCCGGCCGCCAGGCACACCGAAACCGGCAGTGTGCGTAGCCGGGTCAGCGCCCCCGTCGCCGCGACGGCGATCACCGCGCCGGCCGCGATCACGAACCACAGGGTGTCGATGAACAGGGGCAGCAAGACGGAGGAGACCAGCACGCAGGCCACCGCCGTCGTCACCGTCATCCGGCTGTTCGGCGTCATCGCAGGTCACCTCCGAGACCGCTGATCGGAGCCGGCCGGTCGACCGGGTCGAAGGGTCGGTGCATCTGCTGCCAGGCGGTCGCGAGCGGCGTGCTCGAGCTGACCACCGCGACGCGCCAGCCCGCGGCCGACAGGATCTCCGCGGTCCGCGCCGTGTCCTCGGCTATCCCGTCGGTCGCCCACGCCGAGACGGCGAGCAGCAGCGCCATCGCGGGCGCGTTCCCGCGCCTGCTCGTGGCCAGCTGGCGAGCGTCGTCCGCGGACAGCCTGCCGATCACGGCGATCAGCTGGCCGCCCGCCCGGGCCAGCTCGGCGGTGCCGTTACGGAAGCCCGTGGAGTGCGACGGGGTGATGACCGCGAGCATGTCGAGCAGGGTGTCCTGGAACGTGCCGCGCGGGGCGATCTCGCCGGCGTCGGTGATGAGCCTGGCCCGGAAGCCCTCGCCGGACAGGTGCGCGCCGATCGAGGCGGCCGCGCTGACCGCGAACTCGAACGTCGAGGCGGGCCCGGTCCCCGCGTGCGCCGCGCGCCGGGTGTCGAGGAACACCGACGCGCTGTTGCGCCACTGGTGTTCCTCGCGGCGCACCATGAGCTCGCCGTACCTCGCCGTCGATTTCCAGTGCACCCGGTGCAGCCCGTCTCCGTCCTGGTACTGCCGCGGCGCCGCGTCGTCCTCGCCGATGGCCGAGATCGTCCGCATCCCGCCGTCGCCCTCGCCCAGCCAGCTGCTCTGCGCGGTGGCCCGGGGCAGCGCGTGGATCATCGGCGTGACCACCAGCGTGCTGCTGGTGCTGAACGACCGGCTGATCTCCACCAGCCCGAACGAGTCAGCGACGCGGACCCGGAGCGGGCCGATGGTGAACTTGCCCCGGCTGTCCGACTGGATCTGATAGCTGAGCTCCCGGTGACCACCGGCCTCGATCTCGTCCAGCACGAACCTCGGCCTGTTGCCCAGCGCGTACGGGGTGATGTCCTCCGCCAGCAGCACGCCGGTGCGCAGCCGTGACACGTTCTCCACCCGCGCGGTCACCGTGGTGGGCTGGCCGGCCGGGATCCGCGGCGGGTCCAGCCTGCGGGCGCAGGACAGCCGGTACCGGGACCGCCGCGCGGTCAGCGCGGATACCAGCGGCAGGATGGCCAGCAGCGCGCCGACGCGGACCAGGTCGGGTTCTGGTATCGCCAGGCCGCACACCACAGCCGCGCCGCCCGCGGCCACGAACGACCGGCCCCGCGTGGTCAGCGAGCCGAATACCCCACGCATGGCCTAACCTCCCAGCGTCACCCTCAGGCTCACCGCCGCGGCAGGGGGAGCTGGGCGACGATCCGGTCTACCACGTGCTCGGGCAGGTGCCGCTCCACGATGGCCTCCGCGGTGGGCAGCAGCCGGTGGGCGAGCACCGGCCTGGCCAGCCGCTGCACATCGTCGGGGATCACGTAATCCCGCCCGTCCAGCGCGGCCCAGGCCCGGCTGGCGCGGAGCAGGTGCAGGGCGGCCCGCGGGGACGCGCCGAGGCGCAGCTCGGGTGAGGTCCTCGTGGCGTTGGCCAGGCTGATGATGTAGTCCTTGACCTGGTCCGATACCAGTACCCGGCGGACCGCGACCACGAGCTCCTGCACGTCGCTGGCCCGCGCGACCGGCCTGAGCTGGTCCAGCGGGGAGGCGCCGCCGTGCGTGTCGAGCATCTCTCGCTCGGCGGCGGGCGGCGGGTAGCCGAGGGAGATGCGCGCGGTGAACCTGTCCCGCTGCGCCTCGGGCAGCGGGTACGTGCCCTCCATCTCCACCGGGTTCTGAGTGGCGATCACCATGAAGGGCTCTTGCAGCGAGTAGGTGGTGCCGTCGACCGTGACCTGGCGCTCTTCCATGGCCTCGAGCAGCGCCGACTGCGTCTTGGGCGAGGCCCGGTTGATCTCGTCGCCGAGCACGATGTTGGCGAACACCGGACCCGGCTTGAACTCGAAGTCGCGCCGCTCCTGGTTATAGGCGCTCACGCCGGTGATGTCGCTGGGCAGCAGGTCCGGCGTGAACTGGACCCGCCGCACGGTGCCGTCGATCGCTCGGGCCAGCGCCTTCGCCAGCATGGTCTTGCCCACCCCGGGCACGTCCTCGATGAGCAGGTGCCCCTCGGCCAGCAGCACCGTGAGCGTGAGCTGGATGGCATCCCGCTTGCCCTCGATGACGGCCTCGATCGCCTTGCCGATCCGGCGGGCCGCCGGGACTAGATCATCGATCGGACTCCCCGTCTGCCGTCCGGTGTCTAGAACCACATGGCCTCCTCGAAGGCGCTGGCGCGCACTACCAGCCAGTCCGAACATCCTGTCAGGGAAACGCAGCCGGTCTAGCTACAGTACGTCCTTCTTCGCCATATGCGCGATGCTCATCCCTCTACTCAGTCCAACGCCGTGGCTGTCCCCGTGGTTCATTCCGGCCCGCCACTTTCTTGCCAGCCATCGGCCCGCGGCCCTTCACTTCCCCCCACCGCTCACTCCACTCCACTCCACCGCGCCTACCTGGCACTTCAGTGGGGAAGAGACGCCGATCCAGGCGTTTTAACCGTTGACCGTGGGGAAATGTGGGGTACAGTGGAGCGCAGTGGAGGATAGGCCCGGGAGGTGAGCACCTGTGTTCCTCGGTACTCACGCCCCCCGGCTTGACGAGAAGGGCCGGCTGATCCTGCCTGCGAAGTACCGGGACGAGCTCGCTGGGGGCGTGGTGATCACCAAGGGGCAAGAGCGCTGCCTGTACGTCTTCCCGCAAGAGGAGTTCGCCCGCATCACCGAGGCGCTGCGCACCGCGCCCGTGACGGCCAAGTCGGTCAGGGACTACAGCCGGGTCTTCTTCGCCAGCGCCTCCGACGAGCTGCCCGACAAGCAGGGCCGGATCACCGTCCCGACCGCGCTGCGTACCTACGCGGGACTGCAGCGCGACTGCGTGGTGATCGGCGCGAACACCCGGCTGGAGATCTGGGACACGCAAGCCTGGGAGACCTACCTCGCCACACAGGAGGACTCGTTCGCCGAAGCCGCCGAGGAGGTGCTCCCGGGAATCCTGTAGCCCCGCGCGCCGGCCCCCATCCGCCGCTCCCTGCTGGCATCACTTCCCCGGTGCCAGCCGGCAGCGCGAGCGGATGGGGCCGGCCGGGGCCGGTAGCACCGTACTCAACACCAGGAGGGAATCGTGGACAGGGCCCAGCACGTACCGGTGCTCGCCGGGCGTGTCACAGCCCTGCTCGCGCCCGCCCTGGTCGCCGAGGGCGCGGTGCTGGTGGACGCCACCCTGGGCCGGGCCGGTCACGCCCGCGCGCTGCTGGAGGCCTGCCCGGGCCTGTTCCTGGTCGGCATCGACGCCGACGTAGCCGCGATCGAGGCGGCCGGCGAGCTGCTCGCCCCCTACGCCGAACGGGTCACGCTGGTGCACGCCAGGTACGACGAGATCCCGGCCATCCTCGGCCCCACACAAGCCAAGGGCCTGCTGTTCGACCTGGGCGTATCGTCCCCGCAGCTCGACGACCCCGAGCGCGGATTCGCCTACGCCCAGGACGCCCCGCTGGACATGCGGATGGACCGGACCGCGGAGCGCACCGCCGCCGATGTCGTCAACGACTACCCGCCCGCCGAACTCTCCCGCATCCTGCACGAGTACGGCGAGGAGCGGTTCGCCCGGCGGATCGCCGAGGCGGTAGTCCGTGAGCGCGCCCGCGCGCCGATCACCTCGACTCAGCGACTGAGCGCCATCGTCAAGGACGCCATCCCCGCCGCTACCAGGCGTACCGGAGGCAACCCGGCCAAGCGCACCTTCCAGGCGCTGCGGATCGAGGTGAACGACGAACTCGGCACGCTGCGCCGGGCGCTGCCCGCCGCGCTCGACGTGCTGGCCGTCGGCGGCCGCGTCGTGGTGCTGGCCTACCACTCACTCGAGGACCGCATCGTCAAGCGGGAGCTCGTGCGGCGGTCCGCCGACCAGACCCCGCCCGGCCTGCCCGTGCCCGCGACAGGGGCCGCGCCACAGTTCCGCCTGCTGACCAGGGGTGCCGAGCGTCCCGACAGCGAAGAAGTCACCGGCAATCCGCGCGCGGCCTCCGCCCGGCTGCGGGCCGCGGAACGCATCAGGCAAGCAGCATGACCCAAGGGGGCACAGACAATGGCCACTGACACTATGCGCCGCGCGCCCGCATCCCCCCGCCAGGTGCCCGGCCGCGGCACCCCCCCGGCCAGCAGGGTCAGGGCCCCGCGGCACACCCGGCCGATGCCGCCGCCCGGAACCAGGCCCGCGCCCAGGCCCGCCGGGCCGAGAGCACGCTCTCGCGCGCCGCGGATGCCGTTCATCTTGCTGCTCGTCGGGCTGCTCGGCGGCGCCCTGGTCTCGCTCCTAGTGATCAGCACCACCCTGGCCCAGGGGTCGTTCCATGTCACCAGGCTGCAGGAACAGAACGCCGAGCTGGCCCGCCAGGCGCAGACCCTCACCAACCAGGTCGCGCAGGCGGGGAACCCGGCCGTGATCGCGAAGGAAGCCGAGCAGCTCGGCATGCAGCCGAACCCCCATCTGGGCTTCATTGACCTGAAATCCGGGAAGATCGTCGTCGGCAAGCCGTCAAGGGCCGAAGCGGCGATCAACGTTCCCGGATACACTCCGTGACCCCACAGAACCCTCCCCGTCGGCCGCAGGCAGGCCGCCGGGATGACCGCAGGCGCAGTGCTCCCCCGGGGGGGCGACCCCCCGGAACCCCCCGCTCACGGGGGGGCAGTGCTAGCCCGGGGGGGCGACCCCCCGGGCCCCCCCGCGCACGGGGAGGCTACCCGCCCCCCCGTACCCCCCCGGCCCGGCCTGCCCGCCGCCAGGCCGCCCGCGGCAACCAGACCCGGCGGCTCGGCATCAGCCTGCTCGCGATCGTCTTCGTGCTGTCGCTGTTCGCCGGCCGCCTGGTCCAGCTGCAGGCTATGGAGTCGGGTAACTACCGCAAGCTGGCGTCGAAGGAACGGGACTACACCATCCCGCTGCCCGCCATGCGCGGCAGCATCACCGCCGCCAACGGGCAGGTGCTGGCGATGACCGTGACCACCTACACGGTGACCGCGGACCCGCCGCTAATCCCGGCGGCCAAGCGGCAGCAGGTCGCCGACGCGCTGGCCGAGCCGCTCGGCATGACCTCCGCCGAGGTCCTGGACAAGATCCAGCACCCCACCTCGCGGGAGTACGTGGTGCTGGCCAAGGGCGTTCCTGCCCAGGCCAGCAGCCAGATCACGGCGATGCGCCTGCCCGGCATCAAGCAGACGGCCAGCTACGCGCGGTCCTACCCGCAGGGCACCGTCGCGGCCAACATCATCGGCTTCACCGGTACCAAAAAAGGCGTCCTCACCGGCGGGGCCGGCCTGGAGCTCCAGCACAACGCGCTGCTGGCCGGCCGGTCGGGCAGCGAGCAGGTGCAGATCGGCACCGACGGCCAGCAGATCCCGCTCGCGGGCAGCCACAACCAGCCGGTGGTCAACGGCAGCAGCCTCCGGCTCACCATCGTTCCGGCGCTGCAGTACGCGGCCGAGCAGGAGTGCGCCAGCCAGGTCAAGAAGACCAAGGCGGACAACTGCACGGTCGTGATCATCCAGCCGAAGACCGGGGCCGTGCTGGCCATGGCGCAGTACCCGACGTACAACCCGTCGGATGTCACGAACGTGGACCAGACCACCAACCTGGCCGTGCAGGCCCAGTTCGAGCCCGGCTCCACGGCCAAGGTGATCACCGCCTCGGCCGCGCTCGAGCGCGGCGGCCAGACGCCGATGAGCGCGTACAAGATCCCGTACCAGCTCAACGAGGGCGGACAGTTCATCCACGACGCCGAGTGGGCGCCCGGCGAGCACTACACCATCGCCGGCATCATCGCGCACTCCTCCAACATCGGCATGTCCCAGGTCGCGAAGCACATCAGCGAGCAGACGCAGTACGACTACCTGCGGGCATTCGGCCTCGGCCGGCCCACCGGCGTCGGCCTGCCGGACGAGGGCGACGGCGACCTGCCGCCGGTGTCGCAGTGGTACGGCGACACCAGGTACACGCTGGCGTTCGGGCAGGGCGTGGCCGTGACCGCGATGCAGATGGCCGAGGTGTACGCGACGATCGCCAACGACGGGGTGCGGGTGCAGCCGACCCTCGTCGAGGGCACCACCGACTCGGCCGGGACGTACACCGCGGCCTCGCCGTCGCCGTCGCACCGCGTCATCCAGGCCAAGACGGCAAAGCACCTGCTGCAGATCATGCAGCAGGTGCCGCGCATCGACGCCGAGGGCAACCAGCCGTGGGGGGTCATTCCCGGTTACGCGGTCGCCGCCAAGACCGGGACCTCCCAGGAGTCCAACGGAAAATGCGCGCTGTGCATCTACGGATCGAGCTGGATCGGCGCGGCCCCTGGTGACAAGCCTCAGCTCGTCGTGTCGGTGAACGTGCAGAACCCGCGCCGGGGCGGCCATTTCGGCGCCGTGGTGGCCGGCCCGGTCTTCTACCAGGTCATGAAGGACGCGCTCGCCACACTGCAGATCCCGCCGGACGGGGCCACACCTGCGAAGGTACGCCTGAACGCCCCTTGATGGAGGTACCCTCAGCCCGTGGCGATCCGTCCCGCGTCCCGGCCGCAGCGGCCGCTGTCCGCGCTCAGCACGCTGCTCGGCGTCCGGCTGGTCGCCGCGGGCAATTCAATGCCGCCGAACGAGCTGGGTTTCCTGTCCGGCCTTACCCTCGACTCGCGCTCGGTGAAACCCGGTGACCTGTACGTCGCCCTGCCCGGGGCGCGGGTGCACGGCGCGGCGTTCTGCGCGGACGCGGTGGCGGCCGGCGCGGTCGCGGTGCTGACCGATCCGGACGGCCGGGCGCGCGCGGTAGCCAGCGGCGTGCCGGTGTTCGTGCTCGCCGACCCGCGCGGCAAGCTGGGCGAGATCGCCTGCTGGGTGTACGGCGACCCGTCGGGCCGGCTCCGGCTCATCGGCGTCACCGGGACCAGCGGCAAGACCACGAGCACCTACCTGATCGAGGCCGGGCTGCGCGCAGCCGGCCACAAGACGGGCCTGATCGGCGGCGTCGAGCTCCGGGTCGGGGACGAATGCCTGGCCAGCTCGCTGACCACGCCGGAGGCGCCGGACCTGCAGGCACTGTTCGCGGTCATGGTGGAACGCGGGGTGAGCGCCGCCGCGATGGAGGTGTCGAGTCACTCGCTGGCCCTGGGCCGGGTCGGCGGCACCGCCTTCGACGTGGCCGTCTTCACCAACCTGTCGCAGGACCACCTGGACTTCCACACCGACATGGAGGACTACTTCCGCGCCAAGGCGTCACTGTTCATGCCGCCCGTCATAGGTGCAGTTAACGTCGACGACAAGTACGGGCGCCGGCTCGCCAAGTCCGCGCCGGTGCCGGTGACCACGTTCTCGGCGGCGGGCCAGGACGACGCGGACTGGCGCGCGGTCGACGTCAGGTCGGGCGCGGACGGCAGCACGTTCCGGGTGATCGGGCCGGGCGGGGTCGAGGCGGACGTGTCGGTCGGCCTGGCCGGGGTGTTCAACGTGGCCAACGCGCTCGGCGCCCTGGTCGCGCTGGTCGAGGCGGGCGTCAGGCTGGAGGACGCGGTGGCGGGCGTGGGCGCCTGCCCGGGTGTGCCCGGCCGGCTTGAGCGGGTGCCCGCGCCGGGGCTCGGGGTAACCGCGTTCGTCGACTACTCGCACAAGCCGGGCGCGGTGGAGGCCGTGCTGCACTCACTGCGGCCGGTCACCCAGGGAAACCTGATCATCGTGCTCGGCTGCGGCGGCGACCGGGACAGGGCCAAGCGCCCGATGATGGGCGCGGCCGCCGCGTCGCTGGCCGACGTGGCCATCCTGACCAGCGACAACCCGCGCTCGGAGGACCCGCTGGCCATCCTCGCGGCGATGCTGGACGGCGTGCTGGGCGTGCCGGTCGCCGAGCGCGCCCGCGTGATCATCGAGCCGGACCGGGCCGCGGCCATCAGCCAGGCCGTCGCGCTGGCTGCGCCGGGTGACGTGATCGTGGTGGCCGGCAAGGGCCACGAGACCGGCCAGTACGTGGGCGGCGCGGTGCTGCCGTTCGACGACCGCCAGGTCACCGCGGCCGCCCTGGCCGCACGGGCGCCCGCGCTCGAACCCTGGGCGGTGAACCGGTGATCCCCCTGTCGCTGGCGCAGATCGCGCGGGTAACCGGCGGGCAGCTCTGCCACGGCGACCCCGATGCCGTGGTCAGCGGCGAGGTCGTGATCGACTCCCGGCGGGCAGGCCCGGGCGGGCTGTTCGCCGCGGTCGCGGGCGAGCGGTCCGACGGGCACGACTTCGCCGCCGCGGCGGTGGCCGCGGGCGCGACGGCGGTGCTGGCCACCCGGCCGGTCACGGTGCCCTCGGTGCTCGTCACGGACGTGCCGGCCGCGCTGGCCGCGCTGGCCAGGTCCGTGGTGGACGCGCTGCCCGCAGTGCGGATAGCCGGCATCACCGGGTCGTCGGGCAAGACCTCGACCAAGGACCTGGCCGCTCAGCTGGTGGAGCGGCTCGGCCCGACGATCGCCCCGGCGGGTTCGTACAACAACGAGTTCGGCCATCCGCTGACCGTGCTGCGCGCCGACGCCGCGACCAGGTACCTGGTCCTCGAGCTGTCCGCCCGGGGCATCGGGCACATCGCCTACCTGTGCCGCGTCGCGCCGCCCCGCTACGGCGTGGTGCTGAACGTGGGGCACGCGCACGCCGGTGAGTTCGGCGGCCTGGACCAGGTGGCGCGGGCCAAGGGCGAGCTGGCCGAGGCGCTGCCCGCGGACGGTGTGGCCATCCTGAACGCTGACGACCCCCGCGTGCTGGCCATGGCGGAACGGACCGAGGCCCGGGTCGTCACGTTCTCCTCCGCGCCCGGTTCGCCGGGAATGAGCA
>DAIOWL010000006.1:10127-13478 GCA_036758545.1 Streptosporangiaceae bacterium
ATCAACGACGCGTACAACGCGAACCCCGAGTCTGTCCGGGCGGCGATCGACGCCCTGGCCCACCTGGCCCAGGGTGGCCGTGCGTTCGCCATCCTCGGGCACATGGCCGAGCTCGGCGACACCTCGCGGGCCAGCCACGAGGATATCGGCGAATACGCTGCGCGGATCGGTGACTCCGGTCTCGCCGGTCTCATCGCGGTGGGCGAAGAGGCCGCGCCACTGCTGGACGGCGCGCGCCGGGTACGCTCCTGGACCGGCGAGGCGCTGGCCGCGCCGGACGGTGCGGCCGCTCTCGAATTTCTTGCGAACCGGCTCAAGCCCTCGGACGTCGTACTGATAAAGGCGTCCCGCGCGGCGCACCTGGAAGGTGTGGCCGCTGCTCTGGAGGGGGAAGCCGGCCAGTGAAGACCGTCCTGTTGTCCGCCGCGGTATCGATGTTCATCGCGCTGTTCGGCACCCCGCTGGCGATCAAGACGTTCAGCAGGCGCGGCTACGGCCAGGAGATCAGGTCCGACGGCCCGGCCGGGCACCTGTCCAAGCGGGGCACGCCGACCATGGGCGGCACCGTGATCATCGTCGCGTCGCTCACCGGCTACCTGATCGGCCACGTGGTCACCGGCAGCGCCATGTCCGCGTCCGGGCTGCTCGTGCTGTTCCTGATGACCGGCCTGGGCCTGGTCGGTTTCGCGGATGACTTCATCAAGCTGTACATGCAGCGCAGCCTGGGCCTGCGCAGCGGGGCCAAGCTGGCCGGGCAGGCCGTGGTGGGCGGGGTGTTCGCCCTGCTCGCGATCAGGTTCCCGGACGGATACGACCTCACCCCGGCGTCCACTCACCTGTCGTTCTACGCCGACTTCGGCCTCTCCATCGGGCCGGTGCTCTTCGTGGTCTGGGTCATCTTCATGGTGGCCGGGACCTCGAACGGGGTGAACCTCACCGACGGCCTGGACGGCCTGGCCACCGGCGCCGCCATCCTGGCGCTCGCCGCCTACATGATCATCGGGATCTGGCAGCTGCGGAACGACTGCACGGTCTTCCTCGCCCAGGCGTGCTACCAGGTCCGAGACCCGCAGGACCTGGCCATCGTGGCCGCCACCGTGATGGGCGCCTGCGCCGGCTTCCTGTGGTGGAACGCGCCGCCCGCCAAGATCTTCATGGGCGACACCGGGTCGCTGGCGCTCGGCGGCGCGCTCGCCGGGCTGGCCATCACCACCAAGACCGAGCTGCTGCTCCTCCTGCTCGGCGGCCTGTTCGTGATCATCACCCTATCGGTGGTCATCCAGGTGGGATCGTTCAAGCTGACCGGCAAGCGGGTGTTCCGGATGGCTCCGCTGCAGCATCACTTCGAGCTGGCGGGCTGGGCCGAGACTACCATCGTCGTCCGCTTCTGGATCATCGCCGGCATCTGCGTAGCCCTGGGCCTCGGCATCTTCTACGTCGGCTGACGGTCAGCGTCAGCGGGCGGGCAGGGTGGGGTGCGGGTCTACCGGAGGGAAGGCTGTCATCTCCTGGGTGATGGCCCACCGCTCGTGGTCCCGCCAGGCGCCGTCGATGAACAGCATGGCGGGGGAGTAGCCCTCCTGGCGGAACCCCAGCCGGCCGACCAGCCGCAGCGAGGGCTGGTTGGCCGGCTGGATGTTGGCCTCGAGCCGGTGCAGCCGCAGCTCGCAGAACGCATACCGCAGCACCAGGGCCAGTCCCTCGGACATGTAGCCGTGCCCGGCCGCGGGCGCGAACGCCGCATAGCTCAGGGTGGCGGACTGAAAGCGTCCCCGGACGATCGAGTCGATGGTGATCACGCCGGCCAGCGCGCCGCTGTCCCGCAGGCAGACCAGCCATCCCTCGGCGGTCGGCTGGCTGTACTTCGCCAGGTAGGCCTGGAAGGCCTCCGGCGTTATGGGCATCGTGTACCACGGATGGTGCAGCCCCGTGCTGGCCCGCGCCTGCGCGATGAGCTCATCCTGGTCATCCGGCGCCACCGGGCGCAGCCTTACCCGCGCATCACCATCGTTTTGCGTCATGCTGCACGATAACGCTCAGGCGTAGGCGGCCAGCTGGTCGTCCACGGGCGCTCCGGTGAGCCGGTTGGCCAGGGTGGACATCGTGTAGGTGCCGATGCCGAGCACGATCTCGAGCGCGTTCTGGGTGGTGTAGCCGGCCGCCAGGAAGTCCCGCAGCGCCCGATCGCCGACGTCGCCCGCGGTATCGAGGACCCGCAGGGTGAAGACCCGGACCGCGTCCAGGCGTTCGTCCGGGAGCGGCTCCGCGCGGTCTGCGTCGCGCAGCGCCTCGATGAGACCGGGATCGGCGCCGAGCGCGGTAAGGCTGGCCGTGTGCATGGCCACGCAGATGTGGCAGCGGTTCCTGGTCGCCACGGTCATGACCAGCACCTCGCGCGCCACCGGGTCGAGCGCGGTGTTCTCGAAGATCGCGGTGAGCTTCAGGAAACCGTCGATGAGCTGCGGCGAAGCCGCCATCCGGGCCATGCCGGCCGGAAGGTAACCCAGGTGGTCCCTGGTCGCGGTCAGGAACCGGCGGGCGGCCGGCGGCGCGGATTCGATTGTGTGCTCAGCGAAGGACATGATGATCTGTCTCCGGGTAAGGTAGACAACTAGGTTGTCTAAAACAGTAAACAAGGTTGTCGATCTATGTCAAATGACACCTATGGTTTCGAGCTGCCCCTGCTGCTGTTCGGCGGGTTCCGGTCGATCATCGACGAGCTGCACGCGGAGCTGGCCCGCCGCGGCCATCCCGACGTGCGCCCGGCGCACGGCTTCGCCTTGCAGGCGATCGGGCTAGACGGGGCCACGGCCACCGAGGCGGGCCGCCGGCTCGGCATCTCCAAGCAGGCCGCGGGCAAGACGATCGACCGGCTCGAGGAACTCGGCTACGTGCACCGCTCCGGCGACGACGCCGACCGGCGGCGCAAGCTGGCCCGCCTTACCCCGCGCGGCGTCGAGGTGCTGGCCCTGTCCGCGATGATCTTCGAGGACATCCGTTCCCGGTGGGCGGGCACGCTAGGCGCTGGTCGCCTGTCCGACCTGGAGGACGGGCTGCGGACCATGGTGCCGGGTGAGAAGTTCCGGCTCGACGTCCCGGGCTGGTTCGGTGCCTAGCCGGACCCCGGCCGGGGTCACGGTGACATTCGCCGGCTCCGGCGACGCGTTCGGCAGCGGAGGCCGCCTCCAGGCCTGCATCCACCTGCAGCCGCCCCGGCCCCAGCCACCCGTGCTCCTCGACTGCGGCGCGACGTCGCTGCCCGCACTGCGGCGGTGCGGTCTCGACCCGGGCGCGATCGCGGCCGTGTTCGTGTCACACCTGCACGGGGACCATTTCGGCGGGCTGCCGTTC
>DAIOWL010000006.1:13578-21479 GCA_036758545.1 Streptosporangiaceae bacterium
ACCGTCACCGGGCCGCCGGGCGCCTCGACCGGGCGCTGCCGGTAGCCGCCCGGCGTCCAGGCCAGCAGCCCGCCGTCGTGCACAAGACAGGGCGCTCCGCCGATGTCCACCATGGTCCCGGACGGCAGCCCGGCCAGGGGCGCCCGGTACGTGCGCCGCACGCCGGTCCCGGTGAGCCGGTCGGCGTGCAGCCGCGCGTCGATCTCCGGAGCGCTGGGCAGGCCGCCGTTCGGCACGCCGCCTTCACCCCAGGCCCGCTTGAACGCCTGGTAATCCCGGTAGCGGCATTCGCCGCAGGGCCGGTGCCCGGCGGCAAGCCCGGTGGCCTCGTCGAGAAAGTACAGCTCGGTCAGCCGCCCCGGCGTCCACTGCTGCCGGCGCCGGCCCTTGAACGAGAGCACGCAGATGACCCAGGCCTGCCCGCGGGAGTAGCGGGCCAGCCGGCCCTCGCGATCCAGGAGCGGGCCGCGGTTACCCCAGAACATGCCGCGATCGGGCACGGCGATCAGCTCGCCGTACGGCGTTAGCCGGTTCTGACGTGGCATGAAAGCAAACCTCCCTCAGCATCAGCTAACACATTTTCACGCCGGAACGTTGCGACGCCGGCCGAAGTACGCCCGCGGTACCGTAACCCGGTGACCAGTGCGGTCTTCGACGCGGCCGCGGCCGCCAGGCAGGTGGTGGCGGCGCTGCTGCCCCAGGCCGACAGCGAGCGGGCCGGGCAGGCCAAGCGATATCTCAAGAGCGACCTGGACTTCCTCGGCGTCAGCGTGCCGGCCATCCGTTCGGCCGTGAGGGACGTCGCTCGCACCCGCCGCGAGCTGGACCGGGACGGCGCGCTGGCCTGGGCACGGGCGCTGTGGCGCGAGCCCGTGCACGAGCGGCGGACCGCGGCCATCGAGGTCCTGCGCTGGTACATCCGGCGCCTGCTGCCCGCCGACCTGGCGCTGGTGGAGGCGTGGGTCCGCGAGGCGCACGGCTGGGCCTACGTCGACCCGCTCGCCGGCGATATCGCGGGCCCGATAGCGCTGGCCCATCCGGACGCCTGGCCGCTGATCGACGCATGGGCGACGGACGAGGACTTCTGGGTCCGCCGGTCCGCCCTGCTCACGCTGCTGCCCGGGATCAGGCGGGGAGGCCTCGACCACGAGCGGTTCGAGCGGTACGTCACGCCGATGCTGGCCGAGAAGGAGTTCTTCATCTCCAAGGCCATCGGCTGGGTGCTGCGCGAGGCCGCGAAGAAAGATCCGGCCTATGTGGCCGCGTGGACGCGGGATCACCTCGATCAGGTGTCCGGGGTGACCTTCCGGGAGGCCGTCCGCAGGCTGCCCGCTGAGCAGGCCGCCCAGCTGCAGGCCATGCGCCCCCGTCGCCAAGGACACGCTTCAGCCTAGTTTCCGTGAAAATTCAGCCAACCCAGGGCGATATCTCCCCGTTTGCCTGACCTACCGGTAAGTTACCGTTCGTCCAAATCAGCTGCGCTGGGGAGCGTGGGGTTGATGGTGCGATCGAGGAAAATAGCCGGGCTGGTGCTCGCCGCGGGCCTGGCCGCCGGCGGGCTCACCGCGGGCGCGGCGGGCGCGGCGTCCGCCTCGTCGTCGAGCTGCGGCGGTTCCGGCTCCGTGACAACGGTCGACGGGATGCTGGCCGACGGGGCGACGTACCGGCTCCAGTGCCCGCCCGGCGCCTGGAACGGGACGCTGTACCTGTATAGCCATGGTTACGTCTCACCCGGCTCGGCCAACCCGGCTCAGGACGTCGGCGACCCTGTCACCGCCGCCTGGATGCTCGGCCACGGCTACGCGCTCGCGGGCTCGTCCTACGCCAGCACCGGCTGGGCCATCGCGCAGGCACTGCCCGACCAGATCAACACGCTGGACGCCTTCGGCAGCCTCTACGGCCAGCCCAGGACGACGGTCGCCTGGGGGCACTCGCTGGGCGGCATCATCACCGCCGGGCTGCTGCAGGACTACCCGAAGCGGTTCGACGCCGCGCTGCCCATGTGCGGTGTGCTGTCCGGCGGCGTAGCCACCTGGAATACCGCACTCGACGCGGAGTTCGCGTTCCAGAAGCTGATCGACCCCGCGGTGCAGATCGTCAACATCACCGACCCCGCGGCCAACCTGCAGGCCGCCGAGGCCGCGGGGGCTCAGGCCCAGGCGACCCCGCAGGGCCGGGCCCGCCTCGCCCTGGTCTCGGCGCTCGGCGACACGCCCGGCTGGTTCACCCCGCTGTCCCCCGAACCCGCCGCCACCGACTACGCCGCCCAGGAGACGAACCAGTTCATGTGGGGTTCGCAGGTGACCTTCCCGTTCGTCTTCGCCTTCCGGGCCGAACTCGAGGCCAGGGCCGGCGGCAACCCGTCCTGGAACACCGGCGTGAACTACCTCACCGACCTGGCTAAGTCCGCCGACTTCAAGGAGGTCGTTGCGCTCTACCGGGCGGCCGGCCTGAGCCTGACCAAGGACCTGCTGACGCTGAACAGCGCGCCGCGGGTCAAGGCCAGCCCGAACGCCGAGGCCTACCTAGTCAGGAACATCGCCTTCAACGGCAGGATCTCGGTGCCGGTGCTGACCATGCACACCACGGGCGACGGGCTGGTCGTACCGGAGAACGAGCAGGCGTACCGCAGCGCCGTCGACCAGGCCGGGCGGGCCAGCCTGCTCCGCCAGGTCTTCGTGCATCGTGCCGGCCACTGCGCGTTCACCCCGGCCGAGACGGTCACCGCGGTGCAGACGCTGGAGAACCGCCTGGCCACCGGGCGGTGGCACGTGCCCAGCCCGGCCGCGATGAACGCCCAGGCTGCGGCATTGGGCCCGCAGCTCAACATCTTCTCCGCCGGCGCGGCGGTGGCGGCGACTCCGCCGGCCTTCCTCAGTTACTCACCGGCCAGGTACCTGCGGCCGTTCAACCTGTTCCCGTAGTCCAGCGCGCCACCCGGCCTCGGCGGCGCCCATCGGGGTGCACGGCGGCCCCTGGACGAAGGGCCAGATCTCCTCGGCGATGCAGCGCCAGTCCGCGGTCGCGGACAGCTCGCCGAGGAGCGCGAACAGGCCCAGGTTGATCCGCTGCAGGATCACGTAGGACCTGGGTATCTGCACGTAGGCGGCGAGCGGGCTGCGGAAGTCGAAGAAGCGCCTGGTCACGGCCGAGGCGTAGGCCCCGGTCATGGTCCGCGTGCCCCGCTCGCGGACCGTGTCGTAGAACACGGCCATGTGCTCGACGATCATGTCCGTGGGCAGCGGCGCGCCGCGCATCAAGAAGCCCGCGTCCTCCATCGCCCGGCGGAAGCCCTCCGGGTCGTTGTCCACGCACAGGTGCCTGACCATCGCGACCAGCGGCTGGAGCTCGTCGGCGGTGAAGTACTTGACCAGCCCGAAATCCAGGAAGGTCACCCGCCCGCCGGGGTGGAACAGGTAGTTCCCCGGGTGCGGGTCGCCGTTGAACGCCTGCGCCCCGTACAGGCTGCGGAACACGAATCGGTAGATCGTCTCGGCGGCCAGGTCCCGCTCGGCCTGCGACCAGGTGAGAAGTTCGGCGAACCGTGCGCCGTCGGCCAGCTCACTGGTCACCACCCGGCGGGTGCAGAGCTCGGGCACGATGCCGGGCACGCCGATGGTGGGATGGCCGGCGTAGTAGCGCGCGAACATCTGCTGGTTGCGCGCCTCCCGGCGGTAGTCGAGTTCCTCGGTGACACGTTCCCGCAGCTCGGCCAGTAGCGCGTCGACGTCCTGCATCGGCGCGGTGATCTTGAGCATCCGGCGCAGCAGCGCGACGTTGCCCAGGTCGGCCTCGATCGTCTCGGCGATGCCCGGGTACTGCACCTTCACCGCGACGGCCCGGCCGTCCCGGGTGATCGCCCGGTGCACCTGCCCGATCGAGGCGGCCGCGATGGGCTCGGGATCCCAGGTGGCGAAGGCCCGGTCCGGCGGCTGGCCCAGCTCTTCGGTGATGACCTGGGCGGCCAGTTCCGGGCTCATGGGGGGCACGCTGTCCTGCAGCCGGCCCAGCGTGCGGCGGGCGGCGGGGGACAGGCCGTCGTCGACGTAGCTGGCCATCTGGCCCAGCTTCATCAGCACGCCCTTCATCGTCCCCAGGGTGGCGGCGACGTCCTCGGCGGTCTGCAGGGCCAGGTCGTTGCGCAGCTCCTGGCGGTGCTCGCCCGCGCTGGCGAACAGCCGGGGCGCGCTGGTCGCGTAGCGCGCGCCCCCGCGGGCCGCCAGCCGCACCGTGGCCAGGCCCCGCTCGAGCCGGAGCCTCCGGGTCCCCGGCAGCTCCTTCCGCCTGCCCCGCAGCAGCGTCAGCGCGGCGACCGAGGCGGCGCCGATCCCCGCGGCGATCGCCAGGCGCCTCGCCCTCACGTCGCGCCCGCCTGCTTCTTACCTGCCGAGCGCGTCCGCGCGATGATCCGCTGCCGGGCCTCGAGCACGCCCGGTTCGCCCAGGAAGACCGCGTCCAGCACGCCGAGGGCCTGGCGGATCTCGGTCCGCCGCTCCGCCGTCAGCGGCGGCGGCTCGGCGTAGCCGTACAGCTGGATGGCCCAGCCGGGCAGCGCCAGCAGCGCGGCGTCCCTGATGTCCTGCCACAGCTCGGCGATGTCTACGTCAAGTCCGGGCGGGTCGAGCAGGTAGCTCATCGACTCCGCGGCCGCGGGCGTGCGGCGCAGGTCCCCCCGGACGCCGTCGAAGTAGCGGTCGAGGGCGGCCACGCTGTCCGGGATCATCTCGTGCGGCACCCCGAGGAGCTCGGCCGCGATCGTCATCTCGGCCACGTAGCAGTCGGCGTCCGCGGCGGTCAGCGGCGTGCCGAACAGGGCGCTCGTGGCCAGGCCCGAATCCACCAGGGCGGCGTGCACCCACAGCAGCAGCGCCGGATCGTCGGCCGCGTACGGCTGGCCGGTCACCGGGTCCACGCCGCGGACATGCTCGTGGACGGCCCGCACTCGCTGCGCGGCCCGGGTGGCGCTGGCCCGGTCCCCGAACGTGACCGTCACCTCGTAGGCGGAGGTGGCCGCGAGCCTGCCGACCGGATCGGTGCGCCAGTCGCTGTGCTGGTCGACCCCGGCCATCGCCAGCGGGTGCAGCGCCTGGATCAGCAGCGACCGCAGCCCCGCCACCGGCGCGGCCAGGTCGGTGCTGACCCGCCAGGCCACGCTCGCGGGCCCGAAAAAGCCGTCGTCCTGCGGCGTGACCGGCACGGCGGCCGCGTACGCGGCCGCCGACCGCTCGACCAGCCCCGCGGCGTCGGCGTAGGACCCGGTGGTCACGGCCGCAGGCCCGCGAACAGGTCGTCCTCGGGCAGCGGGGCGCCGGTGGTGTCGCTGGCCCGGATGAAGCTCTCGCGGCCGAAGGTGGCGGTCGCGATGTCCTCCGGGATCTTGCTGAACCACGACTCGCCGCCGATCTGGCTGCCGTGCGCGAACAGGGCCTCGCGCTTGCGGGGGAGGACGGACCTGATGTCGACGGTGGTGGTGATGCGCTCCTCCGAGGCGAGCGACCGCCGCTGCCGTTCCGGATCCGGCTCCTCCCAGTCGGGCACGTCGGCGCCGAGTTCGCGCAGGGCCGCCCAGATCTTCCGCCAGTCGCTGCCGCGCATCGCGGTGAGGTAGAGCTTGGCCACGCTGCCGCTGGCGGCAAAGGCCTTTTGGGCCGAACGGCTCGCGTGCACGTGGTCCGGATGCTGGTACGCGCCCTGATCGTCGTACGTGATCAGCACCTGCGGCCGGTACCTGTCGATCAGTTCCGAGATCCGGGCCGCCACGTCCGCCTCCGGGATGTTGCAGAAGGCGTCCGGCCGGTCCTTGTAGTCCCAGTCCGGCATGCCGGAATCGTGGTAGCCGAGGACTTCCAGGTTCGTCACGCCCAGGATCGTGCAGGATTCGCGCAGCTCAGCCAGGCGCTGCTGGGCCACCGCCTGCTCATCGTGCCCGTTCTGCCCGGGCTTGACCCCGCCCGGCGCGTCCCCGAACTCCCCGTTGGTGCACGTCACGACCACGGTCCGGATGCCCTGGGCGGAGTAGGCGGCCAGTACACCGCCGGTGCTCGACGCCTCGTCGTCCGGATGGGCGTGCACGGCCATCATTGTCAGCGTTTCTGCCATGAATCCAGACTGCCTGACAAGCCTGCCAGTTGCCCAACCGGGGGTAGGCCGATTAACGCGTTGTGTCTGGCGCGCCCGTGAGGGCCTCGGGGTGCATCCGGTTGTAGTGCTGGGTCAGCACCGCGCTGGCCTGGCCGGGCCGGTAGGCGAGGGTGCGGCCGCACACCTCGCAGCGTGTCACGGGAAGCCGGGAGACAGTCACCGGAAAGCGAGAAGATTCTGACCTGCTCATTGGATTTCATCATGCCAGATTCTGGATCCAACTTCACCTCGCCGGGCCGCGTCTACGCGGAGGTGACGGCTGAAATCCGCGACACGCACCGGATGTCCGGGTCTTGCCCTGGGCCGGCTAACACACTGGAATCATGCACTCCGATCTCGCGGAGGTTGACCTGCCCGAGCAGGGTTTCCGCGTCCAGCTCCTGACGTGGCGCGCGCTGCTCGACCGGCCGCTCACGTCGTACTATCTCGTGCTGGGCATCACCCTGCTGCTGCTCGGGCTCGGCCTGGTCATGGTCCAGTCCACCGCGTCAGTGGCCGACCTGACCGCGGGCCTGTCGCCCTACTCCGACTTCAAGAAGCAGCTGCTGGGCGCCTGCGTCGGCCTGCCACTGATGTGGGTGGCGGCGCGCTCGTCGCCGCGGCTGTTCCGCGCCCTGGCCTACCCGCTGCTCGCGATCGCGGTGGTCGGGCTCTGCCTCACGCTCATCCACGGCGTCGGCGTCACCCAGAACGGCGCCTCGCGGTGGATCAACATCGGCGGGCAGCAGGTCCAGCCCTCGGAGATCGCCAAGCTCGCCCTGGCCATGTGGGGAGCCGACCTGCTGGCCCGCAAGGACCGGTTCGGCCACCTGGCCGACTGGCGGCACATGCTGGTGCCGCTCATGCCCGGCGCCGGCGTGCTCTGCCTGCTCGTGATGGAAGGCGACGACCTGGGCACCACGTTCATCCTGCTGGTCATCTTCCTGGCCCTGCTGTGGGTCATCGGCACCCCCGGGCGGGTCTACAGCGGCGTGCTGATCCTGATGGCCCTGGCCGTGGTCCTGATGATCGTCTCGGCCAAGTACCGGTTCCAGCGCCTGACCGGCTACCTGGCGCAGGAGGGCAGCCCCACCGGCGCCAACATGCAGAGCATCCAGGGCAAGTACGCGGTCGGCTCGGGCGGCTGGTTCGGCGTGGGCCTGGGCGCCAGCGGGGGCAAGTGGGGCTGGGTTCCGGAATCGACCACCGACTTCATCTTCGCCATCATCGGCGAAGAGCTAGGGCTCGTCGGCACCTTGTGCGTGACCGTCCTGTACGGCGGTCTTGCCTTCGCGGGCCTCAGGATCGCCCGGCGCGTGCCGGACATGTTCTGCCGCCTGGGCGCGACCGCCATCACGGCCTGGATCGTGGTGCAGGCGGCCATCAATATCGGCGCGGTGATCGGCGTCTTGCCGATCACCGGAGTCCCGTTGCCGCTCGTCTCCGCCGGTCTATCATCCTTGCTGGTGACATTGGTCGGGCTCGGCATGCTCATGTCGTTCGCCCGGCTGGAGCCCGGTGCCCGCGAGGCTTTGGCCGCACGTGGCCCCGGCTGGCCGTTGCGCGTTCTAAGCTGGCTCGGTCTGTCAAAGCGCCGCCAGTAGAGACGGCACAGTTCAGAGGCGAGGCATGAGGGTACTGCTCGCCGGCGGCGGGTCCGCCGGCCATATCGAGCCAGCGCTGGCACTGGCCGACGCTCTGCGCCGGATCGACTCCAGCGCCGAAGTGACCTGCCTGGGCACGGAACGCGGCCTGGAAACACGGCTCATCCCGCTGCGCGG
>DAIOWL010000006.1:21579-24878 GCA_036758545.1 Streptosporangiaceae bacterium
CCCGGCCTGGCCAACCGGCTCGGCGCCCGGTTCACCACGCACGTCTTCACCGGTCACCCGGACACCCAGCTCAGGAACGGCAAGTACATCGGCATCCCGATCCGCCGCGAGATTGCCGACCTGGACCGGCTGGGGCTGGGCGACAAGGCGCGCACGCACTTCGGGCTGCGCCCCGACCTGCCCGTGCTGCTGGTGACCGGCGGCTCGCAGGGGGCGCGCTCGCTGAACGAGGCGGTGTTCGGGGCGGCCGGATGGCTCCGCGAGGCTGGCGTGCAGGTGCTGCACATCATCGGCCCGCGCAACGGCCACGAGGCGCCCGTCGCGTCCTCCGGGGTGCCCTACGTGGCCGCGCCCTATATCGACCGGATGGATCTCGCCTACTCCGCGGCGGACTTCGCGCTGTGCCGGGCGGGCGCGATGACCTGCGCCGAGCTCACCGCCGTGGGGCTGCCGGCCGCCTACGTCCCGCTGCCCATCGGCAACGGCGAGCAGCGGCTGAACGCGCTGCCGATCGTGCAGCGGGGCGGCGGCATGCTGGTGACCGACGCCGACCTGACCGCCGAGTGGATCCGCGACACCCTGCTGCCCGTGCTGGTCAACATCGACCAGGTGGCGGACATGTCGGAGGCGGCCCACTCGCTCGGCCGCGGCGACGCGGACCGCTGGCTGGCCGAGGCGGTCTTCATGGTCCTGAACGAAACCAAGGCAGATGCTCAAGAACCTCATGCTCAGTAACCAGGTGATGGCGGCTGAGCCCGTGCCCGCGGCCCGGCTCGGCCGGGTGCACTTCGCTGGCATCGGCGGGGCCGGCATGTCCGGCATCGCGCGCATCATGCTGGCCCGCGGCATCAGCGTGTCCGGCAGCGACGCGAGGGATTCCGCGCTGCTCGGCGAGCTGCGCGAGCTCGGTGCCAGCGTGCACGTCGGGCACGCCGCCGGAAACCTCGGCCACCTGGGCTCCGGCGACACGCTGGTGGTGTCGAGCGCCATCCGGCCGGACAACCCGGAACTGGCCGAGGCGGCCAGGCGCGGGATGCGGGTCGTGCACCGGGCGGCGGCGCTCGCCTCGGTGATGGCCGGCCGCCGGGTAATCGCGGTCGCCGGGACGCACGGCAAGACCACCACCACCTCCATGCTCACCACGGTGCTGCGCGAGTGCGGGGCCGACCCCGGCTACGTCATCGGCGGGATCCTCACCGAGACCGGGCTCGGCGCGGAGGACGGATCCGGCCTGGACTTCGTGGCCGAGGCGGACGAGAGCGACGGGTCATTCCTGCTGCTGTCGCCCGACCTCGCGATCATCACCAACGTCGAGGCCGATCACCTGGACAACTACGCGAGCCTGGCGGACATCCACGCCGCGTTCACCACGTTCGGCCTGCGGGTCAGCGGCATCGTTCTGACCTGCGCAGACGACCCGGGCGCCGAGGCCGTCGCGGCACGCCTGGATCCCGCCCGCGTACGCAAGTACGGGGAGTCCCGGCACGCGGACTACCGGCTCACCGACGTGGCGTCCCGGGGGATGGCGATCAGCTTCACCGTGGCGGCCGACCGCGGACCGTTCGGTGAAATCTTCACCCAGATGACCGTGGACGTGCCCGGTCACCATAATGCCCTGAACGCCACCGCCGCCTTCGCCGCCGCCATCGAGCTCGGCTTCGCCCCGCCCCGGGTGGCCGCGGCCATCGCCGGCTACCGTGGCGCGCGGCGCCGGATGGAGCTCAAGGGCGAGGCGCGCGGGGTGCGGGTCCTGGACAGCTACGCGCACCATCCCACCGAGCTCGCCGCCGACCTGCGCGCGGCCAGGAGTATCACACAGCAGGCCGGCCAGGGCCGGGTCATCGCGATCTTTCAGCCGCACCTGTTCAGCCGGACCAGGATCTTCGCGGCCGAGTTCGGCGCCGCGCTCGCGCTGGCCGACGAGGCCATCGTGCTCGACGTGTACGCCGCCAGAGAGGACCCGGAACCCGGCGTCACCGGCCAGCTCATCGTGGACGCCGTGCCCGGCGGGCACGCCAGGTTCGTGCCCGAGGCGGCCCGGGTCGCCGCGGTGATCGACGCGATCGCCGAGCCCGGCGACCTCGTGCTCACCATGGGAGCGGGCGATATCACCGCGCTCGGGCCGCGGCTGGTCGAGCGCCTTCGGGGGTCACAGGAGTGACCGGGCCCGGCGGCATCATCGGAGACGGCGTGGCCTCTCCTGATGAAGTCGCTGGTGGCGGCCCGGCTTCTAAACCTAAGACACGACGCAGGCGCCGTGGCTGGCGCGCGGCGTTCTTCGCCCTCGCGGCCGTCGGCGTGGTCGGTGCCGCGGCCTGGGTCCTGTTCGGCTCGCCGCTGCTCGTCGTCCGCTCGGTGACGGTGAGCGGGACGCACCTGGTGCCGCGATCGAAGGTCCTCGCCGCGTCCGGCGTGGTGCCGGGCACGCCGCTGATCCGGGTGAACACGGCCAGGGCCGCGGCGCGGATCGAGCAGATCACGCAGGTCCGCAGCGTGCAGGTCACCAGATCCTGGCCGAACCGCCTGGTCATCGTGGTGCGGGAGCGGACGGCGGTGCTGGTCCTGCCGGCGTACGGCGGCGGGTACGACCTGGCCGACGCACACGGCGTGGTGCTGCGGCGGGTCGCCCGGCGCCCCAGGGACCTGCCGCTCTATCCCACCGTGGCCCCCGAGGGCGCGCTGCGCGACAACCCGGACCTTACCGCGGCCACCGCCGTCCTCGACGAACTGCCTGCCCACCTGCGGCATTCGGTGACCTCGATCACCGCGCCGCATCCGGACCAGGTGACCCTGCGGCTGGCCGGCGGCGTCACGGTGCTGTGGGGTGACACCGGCCGAGCCGCGATCAAGGCGCGGGAACTTGCCGTCCTCATGCGGTCGCACGTGCGCTATTACGACGTGAGTGCGCTGGGGTCCGTCGCGGCCAGGTGACCGGCCGGATGCCCAAGACCCGCCAATCCGCGACACGCTGACCGGTTCGCGCGTGGTTAGTTGACCCGGGTGCCGTCCGACCCTACTGTCCGTATCAATCATGCCGACGGGAAAAACTCTAAATCTTAACCTGAAGGTGAAACCTGATGGTGACCGAATGCCCTGGCGGTGAAATCAGGGATGTATCGAAAAACGCCGCCCGCCAGCCGGGATGGCAGCGTTTAAAACCAGCGGAAAGGGTACCCTCCTCGTGGCAGCACCGCAGAACTATCTGGCGGTTATCAAGGTCGTCGGAATCGGCGGTGGCGGCGTCAACGCCGTCAATCGCATGATCGAAGAGGGACTCAAGGGCGTCGAGTTCATCGCGA
>DAIOWL010000007.1:0-15110 GCA_036758545.1 Streptosporangiaceae bacterium
CGGTGGTTTCCGCACGAGCGATGGAGCGCCCTCGCGCGAGCGCCGGTAGGCACACAAGGACCTTGAGCGGGGACCGCGGGGAGAGAACGCGTTGTGATTCGCTTCAGTGCGTTTCTCGTTGTTGTCGCGGTCGGATTGCTGGTCGCCGGTGTGGTCACGAGCAAACTGCTGCTCGTCTACATCGCGATCGGCGTGAGTGGTGTGGCCCTGCTGGCGCTGGGCATAGGCGCGGCCGTCAACTGGCGTGAGCTAACCCGCAAACCCGAGACGGCTCATGCTGGGACAGCCGAGCCCAGGACGCCAGAACCCAGCGCGCAGGAGCCCGCCCCGCAGGCCACGGTCGCCGAGCCCGTGACGTCACCCGCCACCGCGTCACAACCGTCCGCGGCGGCTGGTGCAGCGGCCGCCGGTGCACCGGCGGCCACTGGGTCCGGCTGGCCCGCCACCGTCGCTTCGGCCCGGCCCGGCCCATCCCGGGCTGGCTACCTCCCCGTCAGCGAGCCGCCGTGGGCCAGGGACGCGTCGGCCCCAACGCCGGCTCCAGCGTCGGCCGGGGCTCAGGCACCGGCCCCAGCGTCGCCCGGGGCCCAGGCGTCGGCCACAGCCCAGGCGCCGGTCCCGACGTCGGCTTCGCGCCCGGCTGACGCGCCGCGTACCCCGGCCGCGTTCACCCCGCGCCGCGAGGACCCGGCGCGCGGTGTCTGGGAGTGGCGCGACGATTCGGTCCAGCCCTCTGCTCCTATCCGGCCTCCCGGCCAGGGCTCCGGCCCCGGGCAGCCCGGGCCGCCCTCCGTCCCCGACCGGACCTCTGGCTCCGGTAGCGATACCCCGCCTCGGGCCGCCCAGGCCTCCGCCGCCCCCGAGGCCCCCGCCCCTCCCAGGCCCGCGCCTCCCACGTCTCCCCAGCCGATCCAGAAGCCCGCCCCGTCCCGCGCCGAACCCGCGCCGGCCGCCAGGCGCGACCAGTCACCGGATGCCCCGCCACCCGGCGAGCAGCCCCCGGTCACGGAACAGTCGCCTGCTAAGGGTCAGTCGCTGGCAGGTGCTCAGGACGCGGCCAAGCCCGCCGCCGCGAGCCAGCCCGAGCCGGAGCCCGCTCCCGAGCCGGAGCCCGCTGCCGAGCTCAAGCCGTCTGGCGGCCCCGAACCGGCCTCCGAAGCCGGCCCGGCAGCCGAGCCAGAGATGACGCTTGTCCCCGGCACCACCCCTGCCGCCAGCGCTCCCGCGGCCCCGGAACCCGAGCAACCCGGGCAGCCCGGGCACGACAAGCAAGCCGGCCAGGCCGAACCCGCGGGCCCGGACCCCAGCATGGAGGTAACCGTGGTCCCGGGCGTCCCCAGGTACCACAACGCCAGCTGCATCCTCATCCGCTTCATGGGCGACAGCGACCTGGACAAGATGACCCGTGCCGCCGCCCGGGAAGCAGGCTGTACTCCCTGCCGTGCCTGCCTTCCGGACCAGCCCGAGAAGTCCCCCGAGTAAGGCGCGCACCCGCCCGGGTGCGCCGGACCAGCCGGAACGCTATGAAACCCCGGATCCAATGCGTCCGGCAGCAGGCCGATCCTTATGATCAACGATCAGACCCGCCTGAGCCAGAACCGCAGGGCTAGTTCGTCATCCGCGTGCTCCCGCATGTCAGCAGGCACCGGCTCATCCCCGGCAGGCCCGAACTCCACTGCCAGCACCTCGCCCGCTATCAGCGCCGTGTGCTCGGTCAGCGCCTGGGCCAGTTCAGCATCACCCGCCGACCAGCGCAGCGCGATCCGGTCGGTAACGTCCAGGCCATCGCTCTTGCGCGCCTCCTGGATGAGCCGGATGACCTCACGCGCGAGGCCCTCGCGCCGCAGCTCCGGGGTGACAGTGGTGTCGATAGCCACCGTCTCGCCCGCGTCGGTGGCCACCGCCCAGCCGGCCCGCGGCGTCTGGGTCACGATCACGTCGTCGGGGCCGACGGAAACACCGGAAACGGCCCCGGCGCCAGAGCTATCAGGCACCGGAACGGTAACCGTGTCACCCGCCAGCACCGCGGCGGCGACGTCGGCGGCGGGCACGGCGGCGATCGCGGCCGCTACCGCAGGCGTCTCCCGCCCGAACCGGCGGCCGAGCGCGCGGAAGTTCGGCTTGACCACGTAGTCGACCAGCTCACCGCTTAGCACGGACAGCGACGCCACGTTCAGCTCCGCCGCGATCAGCGACCGCAGCTCATCCGGCAGCGCGTCGAAGCCCGGCGCCCCGATCAGCGCCCGCCGGAGCGGCTGCCTGGTCCGCACCGAAGCTGCCGACCGCGCCGAACGTCCCAGCTCGACCAGCCGCCGCGCCAGCGCCATCTGCGCGGACAGCTCAGAATCGATCAGCGCGGCGTCAGAAGCAGGCCACGACGCCAGGTGCACCGACTCCGGCGCCCCGGCCCGGCGCAGCACCCCCCAGACGTAGTCGGTCACGAACGGCACGAAGGGCGCCAGCAGCAGCGTCAGCGTGGTCACGCACTCGTACAGCGTGGCGAACGCCGAAGCGCCATCAGACGACGAAGGCCCGTCCCAGAACCGCCGCCGCGACCGGCGCACGTACCAGTTGGACAGGTCGTCGATGAACATCGTCAGCCGCCGTCCGGCCGCCGCCGTGTCGAAGGCCTCCAGCGCCGACGTAACGTCACGCACCACAGCGTGCAGCTCGCCGAGCATCCACCGGTCCAGCAAGGGCCGGTCGGCAGCAGGAACTCCCTCAGCCGGACGCCAGCCTCCCGCGTTGGCGTAGAGCACCAGGAACGACGCGGTGTTCCAGTAGGTGAGCAGCACCTTCCTGACGATCTCGCTGAGCACGTCGTGCCCGACGCGTCGCGCCCCCCACGGCGAGCCGGAGGCCGCGAAGAACCAGCGCAGCGCGTCCGCGCCGTGCCGGTCCATCAGCGGGATCGGCTCGAGCACGTTGCCGAGGTGCTTGCTCATCTTGCGGCCGGTCTCGTCGACGAGCAACCCGACGCACACCACGTTCTCGTACGCCGAACGCCCGAACACCAGCGTCCCCACGGCCATCAGCGAGTAGAACCAGCCCCGGGTCT
Source organism: Streptosporangiaceae bacterium (assembly GCA_036758545.1). Taxonomy (GTDB): domain Bacteria; phylum Actinomycetota; class Actinomycetes; order Streptosporangiales; family Streptosporangiaceae; genus Palsa-504. Next base: position 3,059 of record DAIOWL010000007.1, read on the forward strand.
GGTCCAGCGCCTCGCAGATGAACTGGGCCGGGTACGACGCCTCGAACTCGCCCTGCTCACGCCATGGCGCGCCGAACTGCGCGAACGGCATCGAGCCCGAGTCGTACCAGACGTCGATCACCTCGGGCACCCGCCGCGCCTCGCCGTCGCACGCCGGGCAGGTGAACGTGACCGAATCCACGTACGGCCGGTGCGGGTCGAGCCCGCTCAGGTCCCGCCCGGCCAGCGCGGACAGTTCGGCCAGCGAGCCGACGCATGTCAGGTGCGACTGCGAGCACTCCCACAGCGGCAGCGGCGTGCCCCAGTACCTGGTCCGGGACAGCGCCCAGTCCACGTTGTTCCGCAGCCACTCGCCGTACCGCCCGTACTTGACCGTGGCCGGGTACCAGTTGGTCCGCTCGTTCTCGGCCAGCAGCTTGTCCTTGATCGCGGTGGTCCTGATGTACCACGAGGGCACCGCGTAGTAGAGCAGCACGGTGCCGCACCGCCAGCAGTGCGGGTAACTGTGCTCGTGCCGTTCGGACCGGAACAGCAGCCCGCGGTCGTCGAGGTCGTTGATCAGCCGCCGGTCGGCGTCCTTGAAGAACATCCCGCCGACCAGCGGCACGTCGTCTTCGAACCGCCCGTCCGGCCGGATCGGGTTGACCACGGGCAGGCCGTGCGCACGCGAGGCGTTCATGTCATCGGCGCCGAAAGCCGGCGCCAGGTGGACAAGCCCGGTGCCATCCTCCGTGGTCACGAATGACCCTGGAACCACGATGTGAGCGTCGGGAATATCGATGAGGCCGAACGGGCGCTGGTAACTCGCCCCGACCAGCGCTTGCCCGCTGAACCTGGCGGCGACGTGCCAGCCGTCACCGAGCACCCTGGCGAACAGGTCGTCGGCGACCACGACCCGGTCGCCATCCCGCGACCTGCGGGCCACCACGTAGGTGGCGTCCGGGTGCACCGCCACCGCGGTGTTCGCCACCAGCGTCCACGGCGTGGTCGTCCAGACGAGCAGGTCGGCCCCTTCGAGCTCGTGCGGGGCCCCCTCGGGCAGCGTGCGCAGCCGGAACCTGACCGTGACAGCCGGGTCGGAGATGATCTGGTAGACGTCGGGCTGGCCGAGCTCGGCGTCGGACAGCGGGGTGCCGCAGCGCGGGCAGTACGGGCTGATCCGGTGGTCGCGGACCAGCAGCCCGGCCTCGAACACGACCTTGAGCGACCACCAGACCGACTCGATATAGCTGGCGTCCATGGTCTGGTAGGCGTGCTCGGTGTCGGCCCAGTAGCCCATCCGCCGGGACATCTCCAGCCAGGCGTCGACGTGCCTGAGCACGGACTCACGGCAGCGCGCGTTGAACTCGGCTACCCCGTAGGCCTCGATGTCCCGCTTGCCGGTGAAGCCGAGTTCCTTCTCCACCGCGACCTCGACCGGCAGCCCGTGGCAGTCCCAGCCGCCCTTGCGCGGGACGTGGAACCCCTGCATGGTCTTGAATCGGGGGAACAGGTCCTTGAACGTGCGTGCCTCTACGTGGTGCGCGCCGGGCATGCCGTTGGCGGTGGGCGGTCCCTCGTAAAAGATCCAGCTCGGTCCGTCCTCGGTCTGTTTCAGTGACCGCTCGAAAATCCCCGCGTCCTGCCAGCGGGTCAGTATCTGAAGCTCAAGCGCGGGCAGATCGACCTGCGCGGGGAGCGGCTCGAATCCCTGCACCGGCCCAGCGTAACGGAAAGCACAGATAAGCTTTCTCACCATGAACGCCGCGCCACCTGAGCGGCCGCGCCGGGTAGTGCTGCTGCTGGCGGTGGCCGCGTTCGTCATCGCGGCCGACGTCATCTCCAAGGCCATCGTGGTGGCCACGATGCCGGGCCACCAGAACATCCGGCTGCTCGGCGGGGCGCTCACCATCACGCTGACCCGCAACGGCGGGGCCGCGTTCAGCATCGGCACCTCGATGACAATCGTGTTCACCGTCATCGCCCTCGGCGTGGTCGTCTACATCCTGCGCACCGCCAGGAACCTGCGCAGCGTCGGCTGGGCCATCACCCTGGGCCTGCTGCTCGGCGGGGCGACCGGGAACCTGCTGGACCGGATCTTCCGCGCGCCCGGGCTACTCCAGGGGCACGTGGTCGACTGGATCGAGCTGCCGGACTGGCCGGTCTTCAACCTCGCCGACTCCGCCATCGTGTGCGCCGGCGTGCTGGTCGTGCTGCTGGCGCTGCTCGGGATCCGGATGGACGGGACCCGGCCGGCCAGGGAGTCGACATGACGGCTCCTGGCGAGCGCCTGGTCGCGGTCCCCGATGGTCTGGACGGCGAGCGGCTCGACGCCGCGCTGGCCCGGATGTTCGGGCTGTCCAGATCGCGGGCCGCCGAGCTGATCGGGGACGGCCTCGTGCTCCTCGGCGGCCGGACCGCCTCGAAGTCGGACCGCGTGCTGGCCGGCGATCCGCTGCAGGTCACGCTGCCGAGGCCGGCCGAACCCCCGCGTCCAGTAAAGGTCGAGGGCCTCGTCGTCCTCTACGAGGACGACGACATCGTGGTGATCGACAAGCCCCGCGGCGTGGCCGCGCACCCGACACCCGGCTGGTCCGGGCCGACCGTCACCGGCGGCCTGGCCGCGGCCGGGCACACGCTGGCGACCAGCGGCGCCGCCGAGCGGCAGGGCATCGTGCACCGGCTGGACGCCAACACCACCGGCGTGATGGTGGTGGCCAAGAGCGAGCGGGCCTACAGCGCGCTCAAGCGGGCCTTCCGTGAGCGCACCGTGGACAAGCGCTACCACGCGCTGGTACAGGGCCATCCCGACCCGCTGCGCGGCACGGTAGACGCGCCGATCGGCAGGCATCCGTCCGGCGATGGCCGGTTCGCCGTGGTCAGCGACGGCCGCCCGAGCGTGACCCACTACGACACGCTGGAGGCGTTCCGGGCCGCCAGCCTGGTCTCGGTGCACCTGGAAACCGGCCGGACCCACCAGATCCGGGTGCACATGGCCGCCCTGCGGCACCCGTGCGTAGGCGACCTGCTCTACGGGGCCGACCCGGTGCTGGCCGCCAGGCTCGGGCTGACCCGGCAGTGGCTGCACGCGGTGAGCCTGACGTTCACGCACCCGGCCGACGGCCGCGAGGTCACGTTCACCAGCGACTACCCCGCCGACCTGGCCCACGCCCTGGACATCCTGCGAGCCGAAAGCTGACCGCGATGGAGATCGCTGAGCACGTCAACGCCCTGCGCCGCGAGGGCGAATGGCTGGCCGACGCGGCCGAACGGGCCGGGCTCGACGCCCCCGTCCCGCCGTGCGCGCCCTGGCAGGTCAAGGACCTGCTGCGGCACACCGGCTACGTCCACCGGTGGGCCGCCAGGCACATCACCGAATGCCCGGACCAGATCATCGACGGCCCGTCGGAGGAGGAGATCCTGAGCGGCGGCGCGGACGACGCCAGGCTGCTCGCCTGGTTCCGGGACGGTCACGCCGCGCTCGCGCAGACCCTGGCCACGGCCGATCCCGCGGTCGCGTGCGCCACGTTCATGCCCGCCCCGTCCCCGCTGGCGTTCTGGGCGCGGCGGCAGGCCCACGAGACCGCCATCCACCGGGCCGACGCGGACAGCGCCGCCGGAACGATGCCGGAGTACGAGGCGGGCTTCGCCGCCGACGGCATCGACGAGCTGATCATGGGGTTCGGGCGGCGGCGCAAGTACCAGCCCGGCTCGAACGCCGTCGACGCCCGGCTGCGCGTGCTCGCCACGGACACCGGCGACGTCTGGCTCGTCGAGGCGCACGACGGCCGCGTTCTGCCGCGGCGCGACGCCGACGGCCAGGAGGAAGCCGGGTGCACGGTCAGCGGCCCCGCCTCCGGCCTCTACCTATACCTCTGGAACCGCGCCGACGCCGGCCAGGCCGGCGTCACCGTAGCCGGGGACCCCGGACTGCTCTCCGCCTGGCAGTCCAGCGTCCGCGTCCGCTGGGGGTAACGGGCTAGCCCGTTTTGTCGGACCCTGGTGTTAGTGTCAAATGCATGTTCGATACTGACAGGCCAGGCTCGATCTTCGCCGACGTCGCGCCGCCCGCCGACGTGGCCGCGTCGGCGGCTGAGCCGGCCCGGGTGCCGCTGGAGCGGCTGGAGGCGCAGATCTGCGAGCTGGCCGGGCACCTGGCCGCGGCGACGTGCCGGTTCCTGGTCCTGCTCGCCGACTTCGATGCCCGCCGGGGCTGGGCGTCGTGGGAGATGGGTTCCTGCGCGCAGTGGCTGTCGTGGAAGTGCCAGATGTCGTCGGGCACGGCGCGGGAGCATGTCCGGGTGGCCCGGGCGCTGCGGGACCTGCCGGTGATCCGGGCCCGGTTCGCCGCGGCGGGGCTGTCGTACGCCAAGGTCCGGGCGCTGACCCGGATCGCCACCCCGGCGACCGAGGCGGGGCTGGCCGAGCTGGCCGGGCCGATGACCGCCAACCAGCTGGAGCGGTTCGCCCGCGCCCACCGCCAGGTCAGCGCCGTCGATGACGCCGAGGCCCGGGTGCGCCGCCGGCTGACCTGCCGGTTCGAGGAGGACGGCTCCCTGTCCGGCACATTCCGGCTGCCGCCCTTGCAGGGCGCGGTGCTGCTGAAGGCGCTGCGGGCCGCCTGCGCCGACCTCGCCGGCCTCCCCGACCTCACGGACCCGCCCGCCGGCGTTTCCGCGGAAACGCCCGCTGCCGCGGACGCGCCTGCCGCGGACGCGCCGCCCGGTCCCTCCGCCCCGGTGGTCCGGACGTCCTCGGAGCTGGCCGATGGGCTGGTCGCGGTGGCCGAGTCATTCCTGGCCGACAAGGTGGCCGGTGCGGACGACGCGGAGGTATACCAAATCGTCGTGCACGCTGGCACCGACGTGCTCACCGGGCCTCCGGCGCCCGCGGACCCGGATCCGGGCGTTTCCGCGGAAACGCCGGCGTCGGCGGGGCGGGTTCCCGGTGACCCGGCTGACCCGGCCCGGTGCCACGTCGAGGACGGCCCGGCGATCAGCGTGTCCACCGCGCAGATGATCGGCTGCACCGCGGCGCTGTCCTGGATGACCCATGGTGACGGCGGCGCCGTGCTCGCCCTGGGCCGCCGAAGGCGCCGTCCCAGTTCCGCAATCCGCCGGGCGGCCCGGGAGCGGGATGGCTGCCGGTGCCGGTTCCCGGGCTGCGAGTCCCGCCGCGTCGACCTGCACCACATCCAGTTCTGGAGTAACGGCGGCCGCACCGACCTGGCCAACCTGATCAGCTTGTGCCCCTGGCACCACAAGCTGGTCCACGACCGCGGCTACCTCATCGCCGCCCCACCCGGCGGAGCCACGTTCGCGTTCTACCGCCCGGACGGCACCCCGCTGCCATCCAGCCCGCCCCTGCCCGAGCCGGACGGCCCGATCGACCAGGTCCACGACGCGGACATCACCCCGGACACGATCATCCCGCCCTGGTACGGCGAGCGCCTCGACCTGAACCACGCCATCTGGGCCTGCTTCGCCAACGCCCGCACCGAGGAGGAAAAGCGAGCCGACGGCGACCAGGACGGCGCCCCAGCGGACCGGGGCCGCGTCACCGTCTACGAACCCGAGGACTGCGACGAACGCTACCGCCAGTACCTGGAACGCACCCCGCGGTACACCGGTTCGACCCTGATCCCGATTCAGGTATGACCCGGCCGGCGCGCCAGCCCGGCGGGAAGGGCCGGTCTCCGTTAAGGTGGTGAGCACCGGTTGATAACCAAAAGCGCAGGCCTCCTGGGGTCAAGCGCGGCGCGCAGCATGCCCAAACCGGCCAGGTACTAGGAGGCGGGACGTCATGGCAGAGTCCGGTGCGCCGTTCGCTCATCTGCACGTGCACACCGAGTACTCGATGCTGGACGGCGCCGCCCGGCTGAAGGACCTGTTCGCGGAGGTCAAGAACCAGGGCATGACGCACGTGGCGATGACCGACCACGGCAACATGTACGGCGCCGCCGAGTTCCACCGGCAGGCCAAGGAGGCCGGGATCACCCCGGTGATCGGGATCGAGGCCTACGTCGCGCCCGAGGCCAGGAGCAACACCAACCGGGTCCTGTGGGGCCAGCCGCACCAGAAGAAGGACGACGTCTCCGCGAGCGGTGCCTACCTGCACAAGACGATCTGGGCGCAGAACAAGCAGGGTCTGCACAACCTGTTCAAGCTGTCCTCCCGTTCCTATGCCGAGGGCTGGCTGGTCAAGTGGCCGCGGATGGACAAGGAGATCCTCGCCGAGCATTCCGCCGGGCTGATGGCCTCCACCGGCTGCCCGTCGGGTGAGCTGCAGACCAGGCTCCGCCTGGGTCAGTTCGATGAGGCGCTCAAGGCCGCAGCGGAATGGCGGGACATCTTCGGCAAAGAGAATTACTTCCTTGAGTTGATGGAGCACAACCTCGACATCGAGCGCCGGGTCCGCGACGGGCTGCTCGAGATCGGCAGGAAGCTCGGCATCCCGCCGGTCGTCACCAACGACTCGCACTACACCCGCGAGAGCGACGCCGAGAGCCACGACCTGCTGCTGTGCATCCAGACCGGCAAGACGCTAGCGGACGCGGACCGGTTCCGGCTCGAGGGCGGCGGTTACTACATCAAGTCGGCCGCGGAGATGTACCGCTTGAACAGCAGCGATATCTGGCAGGAGGGGTGCCGGAACAGCCAGCTGCTGATCGCGGACCGGGTGGACGCGAGCGGCATGTTCGAGTTCATCAACCTCATGCCGCGGTTTCCCATCCCGGAGGGCTACGCGTCCGAGGACGAGCTGTTCCGTGCCGAGGTGTGGAAGGGCATGGACAGGCGCTACCCGGACGGCTACGACGAGCAGCGCCGTAAGCAGGCCGAATACGAGATCCAGGTCATCTGCCAGATGGGCTTCCCCGCCTATTTCCTTGTGGTGGCGGATTTCATCATGTGGGCGAAGAACAATGGCGTCGCGGTCGGCCCGGGCCGTGGCTCGGCGGCCGGCTCGATCGTCTCCTACGCGATGGGCATCACCGACCTCGACCCGATCGACCACGGCCTGATCTTCGAGCGCTTCCTCAACCCCGAGCGCGTGTCCATGCCCGACATCGACATCGACTTCGACGAGCGTGGCCGGGCCGACGTGATCAGGTACGTGACCCAGAAGTGGGGGTCGGACCGGGTCGCGCAGATCGTCACCTACGGCACGATCAAGGCGAAGGCCGCGATCAAGGACGCCTGCCGGGTGCTCGGCTTCCCGTACGCGCTCGGCGACCGGATCACCAAGACCTACCCGGCCGCCGTGCTGGGCAAGGACATGCCGCTGTCCGGGGTGTTCGACGAGGCTCACCCCCGGTACAAAGAGGCCACCGAGATCCGCGCGCTCTACGAAGCTGAGGCCGAGGTCAAGCAGGTCGTCGATAAGGCACGCGGCATCGAGGGGCTGATCCGGCAGCCTGGTGTGCACGCAGCCGGCGTGATCATGTCGGCGGAGCCGCTAACCGACCACATCCCGGTGTGGACCCGGCATGCCGATGGCGCTGTCATCACGCAGTTCGACTACCCGACCTGCGAGGGCCTCGGGCTGCTGAAGATGGACTTCCTCGGCCTGCGCAACCTGACGATCATGGCCGACGCGGTCTCCTTGATCAGGAGCAACCGGGACACTGAGATCGACCTGCTCCGCCTGCCACTCGACGACAAGCCCACGTACGACCTGCTCGGCCGGGGTGACACGCTCGGCGTCTTCCAGTTCGACGGCGGCCCGATGCGTGCCCTGCTGCGGCTGATGAAACCGGACAATTTCGAGGACATCTCCGCCGTCGGCGCGCTCTACCGGCCCGGCCCGATGGGGGTGAACTCCCACACCAACTACGCGCTGCGCAAGAACGGGCAGCAGGAGATCACGCCGATCCACCCAGAGCTCGAGGAGCCGCTGCGCGAGGTGCTCGAGCCGACCTACGGGCTGATCGTCTACCAGGAGCAGGTGCAGAAGGCCGCCCAGATCCTGGCCGGCTACACGCTTGGCCAGGCCGACCTGCTCCGCCGGGCCATGGGCAAGAAGAAGAAGGAGATCCTGGACAAGGAGTTCGTCCCGTTCCACCAGGGCTGCCGGGAACGAGGCTACTCCGACAAGGCCATCCAGGCCGTCTGGGATGTGCTGGTCCCGTTCGCCGGCTACGCCTTCAACAAGGCGCACTCGGCCGCGTACGGCCTGGTCTCGTACTGGACGGCCTACCTCAAGGCGAATTACCCGGCCGAGTACATGGCCGCGCTGCTCACCTCGGTCGGGGACGATAAGGACAAGTCGGCGCTCTACCTGAGCGAGTGCCGCCGGATGGGCATCAGAGTGCTGCCGCCCGATGTCAACGAGTCGGTCGCGACGTTCGCCCCCGTGGGCAAGGACATCAGATTCGGCCTGGCGGCGATCCGCAACGTGGGCGTCAACGTGGTCGAGGCGATCATCTCGGCGCGCAAGTCCAAGGGCGAGTTCACCGGGTTCTCCGACTTCCTGCGCAAGGTGCCGCTCGTCGTATGCAACAAGCGGGTGATCGAGTCGCTGATCAAGGCGGGTGCCTTCGACTCGTTCCAGGACGCACGCAAGGGCCTGGTGCTCGTGCACGAGCAGGCCGTCGACGCGGTGATCGATATCAAGCGCAACGAGGCGATCGGGCAGGATTCGCTGTTCGGCGGCGACACCGAGTCGGATGCGGTCTTCGACGTGCCCGTTCCGGCGGGGGAGTGGGACAAGTCCACGCTGCTGAACTTCGAGCGGGAGATGCTCGGGCTCTACGTCTCTGACCACCCGCTGTTCGGCATCGAGCACATCATCGCCAGGGAGAGCGACTGCTCGCTGGCCGACCTGATGGCCGACGAGGGCGAGCCGCGGCCACGGGGTGGCGACCGGTCAGATGCGCAGATCGTGAAGATCGGCGGCATCCTGTCCGGGGTTCAGCGCAAGGTGACCAAGCAGGGTAACCAGTGGGCCGCGGCTACGCTCGAGGACCTCGGCGGTGCCATCGAGGTGCTGTTCTTCCCGCAGACCTACCAGCTGTACGCCACCTCGATCGCCGAGGACGCGGTGGTGGTGGTGAAGGGCAAGGTGGACCGGCGGGACGACGTACCCAAGCTGATCGCTATGGACATGACCATCCCGGACCTGTCCGTCGATGACTCCGGCCCGTTCGTGGTGTCGATGCCGGTGACGAGGTGCGTGCCACCGGTGGTGGAGCGGCTCCGTGAGGTGCTGGTGACCCATCCGGGCCCGACCGAGGTGCACCTCAGGCTGCGCGGCCACGAGCGCACCACGCTGGTCCGGCTCGACGACAAGCTCCGAGTAGCCACTTCACCCGCCTTGATCGGCGACCTGAAGCAGCTACTCGGTCCGGCCTGCGTCAGCTAACGTCAGCTGGTCCGTGAGCCGATGAGCTGGTCGAGGAATGTCTTGTACATCCGTAGTGTCTCGCGCAGCGCCTCGGTGTCGGCGTTGCTGTCTTCGCCCCACCGGCCGCGCAGCGAGCGCTGCTGCTCGGCAATAGCGCGCTGCCGTTCCTCGATGGCCCGCTGCCGCTCCTGGATGGCCGCCTCCATCTTGCCGGTGACCTGGGCGACGATATCGGCGGCTTCGGTTACCGAGCCTCGCGGGTCGTCGACGAACCTGAACTGGATCTCCTGCCATTGCGCGGTGAACCGCTCCGCGTCCGGGACCAGGTTCCCGTAGGTGAGATCGCTGAAGTCACCGAGCTTCCCGGCCGCCTCGCCGGGCCGCAGCCCGGGATCCGCCGCCTCGCCAGGCCGCATCTGCTCGTCGGCCGGGATGGCACCGGCTTCGCCCGGGGTGGCACCGGCTTCGCCCGGGGTGGCTACGGCGTCGGCCGAGGTGGTGGCCGCGGCGTGCCGCCCGGTGCTCCCTGTCGCGTCGGCCGCCGTCGCTGGAACGTCGCCCGCCGGAACGTCGCCCGCCGGGGCGGCAACCTCGCCGGCCGGCGTCTCTGTCACCGGAGGCTCGCCTACCGGGGTACGGGCCGCCGGGACGTCCGCGATGGTCGCGGCACCCGGCTGACTCTCCGCACGCGCAGCAGGCATCTCGGCGGTTTCCTCGCCCGTGCGCCTGCCGGCGCCCATCATGTCCGGGTCGGTCGGCTGGCGGTCCGCGGTGTCGGGGCTGGTAACCGCCACCGCGTCCTCGTGCCCGGCCGCCGCATTGGGGTCGTCCCAGTAATCGCCCTTCTGCGCAGGCTCCCGGGAGATCGGGCTGTCGGCCATGGCCGCCTCGTCCTCCTGGGTCACCCACGGCGGATTCGACTCGGGCTCGCCCGCCTGGGCCTCCGCGGCCGTCCGGTCCGCAGAGGCCCGCTCCGCAGCGACCCGGTCGTCAGCGACCTGGTCGTCAGCGACCCGGTCGTCAGGGTCGAGGTCTCGTTCGTCCCGCTCGGAGCCGCCGCGCAGCGCGGAAGCTACCTTCTGGAAGCGGGTCATCGGCCTGGATTCATCGGTGCGGGCTTCCTCGGTCTCGTCCTCTGGGACGACGTCGCCGTGTACGACGTAGCCGGATCCCCTCGCCTGGCCGTACTGGTCCTGGGTCATAGCAATCTCTCTCCCGTGAGTGGCTGAAGGTTTATGCGTCCCTACCGGGGCGGGTACGCGGTCCGGCTGGCGTTCTGGTCCTCGACCGCGGGGTCCTCGGTAACGGGTTCCCGGGTAACGGGTTCCCGGGTGACGCGTGCCTCGGTGACGGGTTCGGTGGTGACAGGCTCGGCGGTTTCCGTGGTGCGCGTTCCGTCGGCGGCGACGGCGTGACGGTCCTCGGCGCGGTCGCGGATCGCCGCGACGCGCTCCCGGGCCGGCTCGCCGCGACCTTCGCGCAGGCCGGTCAGGTCCTCGAACAGCGCGCGGTAGTGGATCATGGCTTCCCTGAGCTGCTCGGTGCTCGCCGAGTCGGTGCGCAGGTCCATGGTCGTGCGGTAACCCTCCATGGCGCCGCCATTGTGGACGGACAGGGCGTCCATGGTGGCGGTCCTGTCGTCGACCGGGTAGCCGCGATCACGCATCACGTTCCCGATCAGCACGTGCGCGGCGCCCACGGCCTCGGCCGGGGTGTCCACGAACCGTTCCTGGACCGCGGCCCAGTCGCCGCTGTAGCTGGCCTGCTGCTCGGGCGAAAGGTCGCGGATATTAAGCGCACGCACACGGCGCTCCCGCTCGGCCAGCTCGGCGTCGGCCTTTCTCTTGCTGCCCAGTTTCTGAACCAGGCGGTCGTATTCCGGGCCGAACTGGCGGCGCAGGCGCGCACGCCGCATCTCAGCCGAGGCCACGACTACGACCGCCACCACGACGATGACAGCGATGACGATTCCTATAATTGCTCCGGTCGACATTATGACCTCCGTGAGGTGTCGGAACGGCATTCCGACTCCCCCCGATAAACCGGGCTAAACGGCCGTGGTGATGTTCAGGGTCCGGTGAGGTTGCGCCGAATGGCGGCGAGTGCCCTGATTACTGCCTCGCGCTCGGCGGGCCCGAAGGTGGCCAGGGCCCGCTCGGTGAGCTTGTCCGTCTCGGCCGCGATGACGTCCTCCAGCGAGCGCCCGCGCTCGGTGAGCACCAGCCGGACCAGCCGCCGGTCGCCCGGATGGGGCTCGCGGCGCAGCAGGCCGGCCGCCTCCATCCGGGTGGCGGCCCTGGTCACGGTGGGGGTGGCCAGTCCGAGCCGCCGGGCGATCTCGCCGGGCGTCTGCCCGTCCTCGGCCCACAGCTGGCGCAGGATGAACTGCTGTCCCTGGTGCACGCCGTGCCGCGAGAAGGCCGCCGCGGTCGCCGCCGCCAGGGCATGCTTGGTCGCCCAGAACGCCGTCTGGAAGTCGGGCATCGGCTGATCGTCTGCATGTGCTGGCTGGTCAGCACTCATTTTTTCGGACATGGCAGCTCAAGCGTACGGCCCTGGAGTACGTTAGCCGGCTCATGGTAAACTCATTACCCGGCTAACGAATTTCCGGGAGCGGGGCCGCCGGGGGAGGACCGGAACTCGGCGGGGCCGGAGCGGAACGCGGGGGACAGGACAGGAACGAGGAGGCATCCATGAAACTCGGCATCAGCATCAGCACGTTCCCCTGGCC
>DAIOWL010000007.1:15210-19261 GCA_036758545.1 Streptosporangiaceae bacterium
GGAACGAGGAGGCATCCATGAAACTCGGCATCAGCATCAGCACGTTCCCCTGGCCGGCGGAGGAGATCGGCCCGGAGGTATCCCGGATCGCCACGGCGGCCGACGAGGCCGGAGTGGACAGCCTGTGGGTGATGGACCACTTCTTCCAGATCCGGCTGACCGGGCTGCCGCCGGAGTCGGCCATGCCCGAGGCGTATGCGACGCTGGCCTTCCTCGGTGGCCTCACGCACCGGATCAAGCTCGGCACGCTCGTCACCTCGGTGGCCTATCGCCATCCCGGCGTCCTGGTCAAGGCGGTAACCACGCTCGATGTGATGACCGGCGGCCGGGCGATCTTCGGGGTCGGGGCGGGCGCGCCGTGGAACATCGCGCCGGCCGGCCCGGGCACCGCCTTCGAGGCCGAGGGCCTCGGCATCCCGTTCCCTTCGCTGGCCGAGCGCTTCGAGCGGCTCGAGGAACTGCTGCAGATCGCCCATCAGATGTGGCGCGGCGATGAGAGCCCTTATGAGGGGCGGCACTATCAGCTGGTCCGCCCGCTCAATTCGCCGAACTCGGTGCAGCGGCCGCACCCGCCGATCCTGATCGGCGGCAGCGGGGAGCGCAAGACCCTGCGGATGGTGGCGCAGTACGCCGACGCCTGCAACCTGTTCGACATCCAGGGCTCGCAGTTCCGCGACGACCTCACCCGCAAGCTCGGCGTGCTCCGCGAGCACTGCGCGCAGGTCGGCCGCGACTTCGCCGACATCGAGAAGACCGTCGCGACCAGCGTCGACCTGGGCGAAGATCCCAAGGCCGGCGCCGTGGCCCTGCTGGCTCACCTGCGCGAGCTGGCCGAAGCCGGCATCAGCCACGCCCTGGTCGCGCCCGAGGGCCCCTGGGACGAGGCCCGCTTCGACGCGGTCGCCGCGATCCTGCCCGACGTACACGCCATCGAGCCGAAGCGGCTCTGACGGGTACGATCGTGCGGTGAAGGGGCGACTGGCCGCGTGCGCCGCGGCCCTGGCGGGCTCCGCGGTGCTCGGCGTGGCGGCCGGACTCATCTGGGCCACGGTGGCGCCGCGGGCGCTGCTGCAGGAGGTCGGACACGGCGAGGCTCAGCTCGTCAACCCGGAGAGCACCGCGTACATCCTGGCCGACGCCTGGTTCTGCCTGATCGCGGCGATCGGCGGGGTCGTCACCGGGATCGCGGGCTACCGCTTGCTGGTCCGCCGGGCCGGCTGGACCGCGGCGGCCGGCCTCGTCCTCGGCTCGGTGGCGGCGTCGGTGCTGATGCTGTGGACCGGCGAGAACATCGGGCTGGGGACCTACAACCACCTGCTCGCCGCCAGCGCAGCCGGTGTCTTCTTCCACGCCTCGCTGGCCCTGGGCGCCAAGAGCGCGCTGGCGTTCTGGCCGGGCCTCACCTCCCTGATCGTGCTCATGGCCGAGTACGGCGGCCGCCGTCCGGCGTCCGAGGAAGCCCTACTCTCCGTAGACTAGGCGGGTGATTTCCCGTATCGATCTGCGCCGCATCGACGTGCGCGGACGTCCCGCCTCCAGCCTCACCCGGACTCAGCTAGAAGGCGTCCTGCCCCGGGCCGCGACCGACGTCGAGGCGGCCGTCGCGCTGGTCCGCCCGATCTGTGACGACGTCCGCAGCCGCGGCGCCGAGGCGGTCCGTGAGTACACGGCCCGTTTCGACGGCGTGGACCTGGCCACCACCCGGGTACCGCGACAGGCCCTCGAGGCGGCCCTGGCCGGGATCGACCCGGACGTCCGGGCCGCCCTCGAGGAGGCCGCCCGCCGGACCAGGCGGGTGCACGGCGCCCAGATCCCGGCCGAGATCGTCACCCGGGTCACCGGCGGTCTCACCGTCACCGGCCGCTTCGTCCCCGTCGGCCGGGCCGGGGTATACGTCCCCGGCGGCCTGGTGGCCTACCCCTCCTCGGTCGTGATGAACATCGTCCCGGCCCAGGCCGCGGGGGTGGCCTCGGTCGCGGTGGCGTCCCCGCCGCAGGCCGGCAACGGCGGCCTGCCGCACCCGTCCGTGCTCGCCGCGTGCGCGCTCCTCGGCGTGACCGAGGTGCACGCGGTCGGCGGCGCGCAGGCGCTGGCCATGTTCGCCTACGGCACGCAGGACTGCCCGCCGGCCGACGTCATCACCGGCCCGGGCAACGTCTACGTGGCCGCGGCCAAGCGCGTGCTCCGCGGCGTGGTCGGCACCGACGGCGAGGCCGGCCCGACCGAGGTGGCGATCATCGCCGACGACACCGCTAGCCCCCGGCACGTCGCCGCCGATCTGGTCGCCCAGGCCGAGCACGACGAGCTCGCCGCGTGCCTACTCGTCACCACCGACGCCACGCTCGCCGACAAGGTCGACGCCGAGCTCGCCGGGCAGGTCGCCGCCACCCGCCACCGCGACCGGGTACAAGCCGCCCTCAATGGCCAGTCCGCCTGCGTCCTGGTGGACGACCTGGACGCCGCGCTCGCCGTCAGCGACGCCTGGGCGCCCGAGCACCTGGAGATCCAGGCCAGGGACGCGGTCAAGCTGGCCGCCCGGGTGACCAACGCGGGCGCGGTGTTCGCCGGCCCGTACGCGCCGGTCTCGCTCGGGGACTACCTGGCCGGCTCGAACCACGTTCTGCCCACCGGCGGAACCGCGCGGCACACCAGCGGCCTGTCCGTGTTCCCCTTCCTGCGGCTGGTGAACGTGATCGAGTGCGACCGCGAGACGCTGGCCGCCACCGCGCCGCTGATCGACGCGCTCGGCGGCGCCGAAGACCTGGCCGCGCACGTCGAGGCCGTCCGGGTGCGCGTGGAATCATGACGAAGGCTGATACCCCGCCCGTTCGGGCCGATCTGAACGACCTGACCCCGTACGGCGCCCCGCAGATCGACGTGCCGGTCCGGCTGAACACCAACGAGAACCCGTATCCGCCCAGCCCGGGCCTGGTCCGGGCGATCGCGGACGCGGTCGCCGAAGCCGCCGCCACCCTGAACAGGTACCCGGACCGCGACGCGGTCGAGCTGCGCAAGGACCTGGCCGCCTACCTCGGGCACGGCTTGACCGGCGCTCACCTGTGGGCGGCCAACGGCTCCAACGAGGTCATCCAGCAGGTGCAGCAGGCGTTCGGCGGGCCCCGCCGGCGGGCGCTCGGGTTCGACCCCGGCTACTCCATGCACTCGCTGATCGCGCGGGTGACCTGCACCGGATGGGTCTCGGCGGCCCGCGACGAGGACTTCGGCCTGGACCCGGAGCGGGCGGCCGCCGTGATCAGGCGGACCCAGCCGGACATCGTCTTCCTGACCTCGCCGAACAACCCCACCGGGACCGCCGCGCCGATGGAGCTGATCGAGGCGGTGTGCGCCGCGGCTCCCGGCCTGGTGGTGATCGACGAGGCGTACGCCGAGTTCGCCCGCGAGGGCACGCCGAGCGCGCTCACCCTGCTGCCGCGCTACCCGGGCCTGGTGGTCACCCGCACGATGTCCAAGGCGTTCGCGATGGCCGGCGCCAGGATCGGGTACCTGGCCGCCGCACCCGAGGTGGTCGAGAAGCTGCTTCTGGTGCGGCTCCCGTACCACCTGTCCGCGGTCACCCAGGCGGTGGCGCGCGCCGCACTGGCGCTGGCCGCCGAGCCGCTGGCCACCGTGGCGAAACTACGTACCGAACGGGACGGGCTCGTCGCCTGGCTTCGGCAGCGGGGCCTTTCCGTGGCGGACTCCGACGCGAACTTCGTGCTGTTCGGCGAGTTCGAGTCGCGCCGCGCGGTCTGGCAGGGGCTGCTCGACCGGGGCGTGCTCGTCCGCGAGGTCGGGCCGCCGCGCTGGCTGCGGGTCACGGTCGGGACGCCGGACGAGATGGCGGCGTTCCGCGCCGCCCTGGATGGGGTGCTCAGCGCATGAACCGGGTGGCGCGGGTGGAACGGCTCACCCACGAGACGCAGATCATGGTGGAAATCGACCTGGACGGAATCGGCGTGGTGGAGGTCGGCACCGGCGTGCCGTTCTTCGACCACATGCTGGCCCAGCTGGGCAAGCACGGCAGCCTCGACCTCACGGTGCGGGCCAAGGG
>DAIOWL010000007.1:19361-23792 GCA_036758545.1 Streptosporangiaceae bacterium
ATACGCGTGATCGAGGGCCGCAACCCGCATCACATCGTGGAGGCCCAGTTCAAGGCCTTCGCCCGGGCGCTGCGCGCGGCCGCGGCGCCGGACCCGCGGGCCGGCGGCATCCCCAGCACCAAGGGGGTGCTCTCGTGAAAAGAATTATCGTGCTCGACTACGGGTCGGGGAACCTGCGCTCGGCGCAGCGCGCGCTGGAACGGGTCGGCGCGCGGGTCGAGGTGACGGCGGACCCTGACGCCGTGCTCGACTGCGACGGGCTGGCCGTGCCCGGCGTGGGCGCGTTCGCGGCGTGCATGGCCGGGCTGCGGGCGGTCGGCGGCGACAAGATGATCGCCCGGCGGCTCGAGCTCGGCCGCCCGGTCCTCGGCATCTGCGTCGGCATGCAGGTGCTGTTCGCGGCGGGCGCGGAGCACGCGGTCTGGACCGACGGCTGCGGGGCCTGGCCGGGCACGGTGGAGCGCCTCGACGCTGGTGTGCTACCGCACATGGGCTGGAACACGGTAGCCGCGCCGCCGGGATCGGTGCTGTTCGCCGGGATCGCCCCGGGTACGCGGTTCTACTTCGTGCACTCCTACGCGCTGCGGTCACCCGGCGCTGAACAGCTCGCCGCGGCGGGCGCGCTGATCTCCTGGGCCGAGCACGGCGAGCCCTTCGCCGCTGCCGCCGAGCAGGGAGCGCTGGCCGCGACGCAGTTCCACCCGGAGAAGTCGGGCGACGCGGGCGCCGCGCTCCTGGCCAACTGGCTGGGGACGCTCTCGTGACCGGGCTGACCCTGCTGCCTGCCGTCGACGTCACCGAGGGGCACGCGGTCCAGCTAGTCCAGGGCGTGGCCGGCAGCGGCGGCCAGTACGGCGACCCGATGCAGGCCGCGCTGGCCTGGCAGCGGGCCGGGGCGTCCTGGATCCACCTGGTGGACCTGGACGCTGCGTTCGGCCGCGGGTCGAACGCGGACCTGCTGGCCGATGTGGTCCGCACGGTCGAGATCCAGGTGGAGATGTCCGGCGGCATCAGGGACAGCGCATCGCTGGACCGCGCGCTCGGCACCGGCTGTGCCCGGGTCAACATCGGCACCGCGGCGCTGGAAAACCCGGACTGGGTGCGTTCGGTCATCGCCCGGCACGGCGAGCGGATCGCGGTCGGCCTCGACGTCCGGGGTACCCGGCTGGCCGCTCGCGGCTGGACAGCCGAGGGCGGGGAGCTGCACGAGACCCTGGACCGGCTGAACGCCGAGGGCTGCGCCCGGTACGTAGTCACCGACGTGCTCAAGGACGGCACCCTGCGCGGCCCGAACCTGGGCCTGCTCCGCGACGTCTGCGCGCGCACCACCGTGCCGGTGGTGGCCAGCGGCGGCGTGTCGAGCCTGGCCGACCTGCGGGCGATCGCCTCCCTGGTCCCGGCGGGCGTCGAGGGCGCGATCGTCGGCACCGCGCTCTACGAGGGCGCGTTCACCCTAGAAGAAGCCCTCGCCGAGGTGGCCGTCCGGTGACCGTGGCCGTGCGGGTCATTCCCTGCCTGGACGTGGACGGCGGCCGGGTGGTCAAGGGGGTCAACTTCCGCGAGCTGCGCGACGCCGGCGACCCGGTGGAGCTGGCCGCGTTCTACGACGCCGAGGGCGCGGACGAGCTCACCTTCCTGGACATCACCGCGTCCAGCGGCGGCCGGGACACCATGTACGACGTGGTGCGGCGCACCGCCGAGCAGGTCTTCATCCCGCTCACCGTCGGCGGCGGCGTGCGCAGCGTGGCGGACGTGGACCGGCTGCTGCGGGCCGGGGCGGACAAGGTCTCGCTGAACACCGCCGCCGTCGCGCGGCCGGAGCTGCTGGCCGAGACGGCCGGGCGGTTCGGGTCACAATGCATGGTGCTGTCGGTGGACGCTCGCCGGGCCGAGGGCCCTCCCAGCGGTTTCGAGGTGACCACGCACGGCGGCCGGGCCGGCACCGGGATCGACGCGGTGGACTGGGCCCGGCGGGCCACCGAGCTCGGGGCGGGGGAGATCCTGCTGAACTCGATGGACGCGGACGGCACCACCATCGGCTTCGACCTGGAGCTGATCCGGGCGGTGCGCGCCGTGGCGACCGTCCCCGTGATCGCCAGCGGCGGCGCGGGCACGCTCGCGCACTTCGCCCCGGCGGTGGACGCGGGCGCGGACGCGGTGCTCGCGGCCAGCGTGTTCCACTTCGGCACGCTGCGCATCGGGCAGGTCAAGACCGCCCTGCGCGGCGCGGGCCACCCCGTCAGGTAGGCCCGGTCCCGCCTAGCGGACTCCGGTCGCGCCGGAGGTGTCCGGCGCGACGCCGCTGCCGGTGGCCATCGCGGCGCCGACGATGCCGGCGTCGTTGAGCAGCCCCGCGGGCACGATCCGGGCCCTGATCCCGGTCAGCCGCGGCACCCACTTCTCCGACTGCTTGCTTATCCCGCCACCCACGATGATCAGGTGCGGCGACAGCAGCGCCTCGATGTGCTGCAGGTACTCGTCGACCCGGCCTGCCCACTTGCCCCAGCTCAGGTCGTGCAGTTCCTTGGCCCGCTCGGACGCGCGCGTCTCCGCGTCGTGGCCGTGGATCTCGATGTGCCCGAACTCGGTGTTCGGCACTAGCAGGCCGCCGGTGAACAGCGCGCTGCCGATCCCGGTGCCGAACGTCAGCATCAGCACGGTCCCCTTCTGGCCCACCCCCGCGCCGAACGTCATCTCGGCCACGCCGGCCGCGTCGGCGTCGTTCAGCACCCGGACCGGGTTGCCGGTCGCGGTGCCGAACAGCGTCGCCGCGTCAGTCCCGATCCAGGCCGGATCCAGGTTGGCGGCGGTCCTGGTCACGCCGTCGGTAACCACTCCGGGGAAGGTGATGCCGGTCGGCCCGGACCAGCTGAAGGAGGTGGTGAGCTGCTTCACTACGTCGGCGACCGCGTCCGGCAGCGCCGGGCGCGGTGTGGCGATCTTCTGCCGGTCGGTGACGAACTTGCCCGTGGTCACGTCCACGGGCGCTGCCTTGATGCCCGAGCCACCGATGTCGATGCCGAGTGCTTGCATGGGCTCAGCGTAACGGCCGGTTCGATCCGGCGCTCGCCCGACGCTGGGTCAGCATGCGGCCGGCCTG
This sequence comes from Streptosporangiaceae bacterium, assembly GCA_036758545.1. GTDB lineage: Bacteria > Actinomycetota > Actinomycetes > Streptosporangiales > Streptosporangiaceae > Palsa-504. The sequence goes on from DAIOWL010000007.1 coordinate 22,462, forward strand.
GGCCAAAGTCGGGTAATATCGCGAGAGAGAACAGTTCCTTGTCGAGAGGGGATGCGGCGGATGCGCTGGTTCAAGGTCGCCGCCATCGGCGTCGGCATACTGATCGCGTTCCTGATCGTCGGGTCCGTGGTCGGTGCCATCTTGCACCTCGTGATCGACGTGGTCATCGCCGCGGCGGTGGTCGGGGCCATCGTGGTCGCCGTCAAGGTCGCCCGGTCCAGGCGTCAGGTCTCCGCAAAGAAGGCCGAGCGCGAGGTCCGCGAGCGCGACTACCCCGAACGCAGCAGGCCGCTGCCGCGGTCCGACGTCGAGCCGGTCTCCTACTCTCCGCCCCAGACTTCACGGCCCCAGCCTGCACGGCCGGCGGCCGCGGACGTGGACGACGAGCTGGCCCGGCTCAAGCGGGAGATGGGCAGCTTAGCCTTACCAGTTCGCCTCGGCGAGCTTGCTCACCGCCGCCTGGATGCCGTCCATTCGCACCCGGGCCGCGGTCCGTCGGCCCATCACCCACAGGGTGAGCTCGGCCGGGCTGCCAACCACGGTCACCGCCGGGGTGGCGTTCCGCGCCGTGATCCGGTAGGACGCACCATCCGCGCCCGTGTCAATATCGTCCCGGGCCAGTTCCACGCCGACCGGCGCCTTGCGGAGCATGAACCGCGCGATCCGGAGCCGGTGCCAGAGCATGTCCGACTCGCCGCTGCCGAGCTCACGAGGCTCCCAGCCGGCCGCGCCGCGCCGCACGTCCTCGTGGTGCACGAAGAACTCCACCGCGTTGACCCGCTCGTCCATGCCGGGAAGCGCCATCACCGACAGCGCGGGCGGGCCCGACCTGATGGTCCGCACCAGGTCGGGAAACGGGGTCCGGCTCCTGATCCGCTGTTGCACGCGGGCCGTGTACCCGGCCAGCGGACCGCCGGCCACGCCGGCCGCGGCGTCCGGGCGGCGCTCCCGCAGCACCAGGTGCGCGGCCAGGTCGCCGGTGGTCCAGCCCTCGCACAGCGTCGGCGCGTCCGGGCCGGTCTCGTCGAGCAGCGCGCACAGGGCGCGGCGCTCTTCCCGCGAGTAGCTCACCCGCCGATCCTAGGCGTCATTGCTACCCTGACTGAAGTCTCGAAGAAACGAGGGGAACCGATGCTTGACCCTGCCATCGCGGCACGGCTGAAGCGGGACGCATCCGGCCTGGTCGCGGCCATCGCCCAGCAGCACGACACCGGTGAGGTGCTGATGCTCGGCTGGATGGACGACGAGGCGCTGCATCGCACCCTCACCACCGGCCGGTGCACCTACTGGTCGCGCAGCCGCCAGGAGTACTGGGTCAAGGGCGACACGTC
>DAIOWL010000008.1:0-7536 GCA_036758545.1 Streptosporangiaceae bacterium
GGTGGTGACCCGCTTGATTACCTGGAGGTGGTCGGCTCCGGGCAGAAGATCACCCAGCTCGCCGCGCCCTGCGTGGCGGTGCCCACCACGGCCGGCACCGGCGCGGAGGTCACCGCCAACGCGGTGCTCGCCGTACCCGGGCACCATTTGAAGGCGAGCCTGCGCAGCCCGCTGATGATCCCGCGGGTGGCGCTGGTCGACCCGGAGCTCACCGTGTCGTGCCCGCCGCCGGTGACGGCGGCCAGCGGCCTGGACGCGCTGACCCAGTGCCTGGAGCCGTTCGTCTCGGTCCGGGCCACGCCGCTGACCGACGGGCTGGCCCGCGAGGGGCTGCGCCGCGCGGCCACGGGCCTGCGGGCGGCCCATGCCGACGGCGGCGACCTGGCGGCGCGGACGGACATGGCCGTGTGCGCCCTGCTGGGCGGCATGGCGCTGGCCAACGCGAAGCTTGGCGCCGTGCACGGACTGGCCGGCGTCATCGGCGGGACCGCGGACGTGCCGCACGGCATGGCCTGCGCCGCGCTGCTGGCACCGGTCATCGAGGCCAACGTGCGGACCCTGCGCTCCGTGGCCCCCGGCTCCCCCGTGCTGGACCGGTACGCCGAGGCGGCGCGGCTGCTGACCGGGAAGCCAGGCGCATCCGTCGAGGACGGCCTGGCCTGGATCGGCGAGACCGTCAGCCTGCTCGGCGTGCCCGGGCTGGCCGCGTTCGGCCTCGGACCCGGGCAGGCCGACGACATCGCGGCCCAGGCCGCGGCGTCGAGCAGCATGCAGGGCAACCCGGTCCCGCTGAGCCACGACGAGCTGAAGGCGGTCGTCCTGCAGGCCCTGTGATCAGCTCCGGCGGCGACGCCACCACCGTGACCGTCGCGCCGCGGGGTCCGGATGCGCGCGGTCGGGCGGCGCCGGGGCCGGCGGCCTGCGGCGTGCGTCCCGCCACCGGGCGACCATCGCGTCCTCGTCCACCAGGCGCAGGTATATCGGCGGGCCGTCGGGGATCCGGCGCCACTCCGCGATCCGCCGGTTGAGGCCCTTGACCACCGCGCGGACCTCGTCTTCGGAGTGCAGGTCCTGGACCGACCCGGCGAGCCGTTCGGCCTCCTTGCGCAGCCGCAGCGGGGTGGGTAGCAGCTCATCGGCTGATACGCCCTCGCGGCGCAGGTAGTCCTGCAGCCACGCGTCGGTCCCGCCGCGGCGGGAGAGCGGCTTGCCCGCGCCGGGCAGGTTATCGAAGGCACCTCGCTCGGCCGCCTCGCTGACCTGCTGGTCGACCCACGAGGCGAAGCTGATTTCCCTTGGCTTGCGCTCTGTCATCCAATTTCATGCTAGCTCAGCGCAGGCCGGCCACGGCCGCGGTGCCGGTCTCGATGGTGCGGGCGGGGCCGTCAGGGTCCGGGGGCGCCAGCAGGACGAGGCGGTGCACGCCTAGCGTGGCGAATTCGGCCGCTCGTTCGGCGGTCATCCGGCCCCGCGGCGTCAGGCTGATCTCGAGCTCGCCGAGCTCAGCGGGCCGCCGGACCTGCGCGGCGGCCGCGGCCAGGCCGGCCAGCGACTCGGCGGCCTGAGCCGGCGTCAGCCAGTAGCCGTACCAGCCGTGGGCGCGGGCGACGGCCCGCCGGTAGGCCGGGGCGCTATGCCCGCCGACGACCAGCGGGATCGGTCGCTGCACCGGCCGCGGATGGGCATCAACGCCGCCGAAGCTCGCGAACCGGCCGCGGAACTCCGGATGCTCGTCGTACCACAGCGCCCGCATCGCGTCGAGGTACTCGTCGGTGACCGCGCCCCGCTCGGGGAAGTTCGCCCCGATCGCGCGGAACTCCGGTTCGAGATAGCCGGCCCCGACGCCGAGCATGACCCGCCCGCCGGACAGCACGTCCAGGGTCGCGACCTGCTTGGCCAGCAGCACGGGATTACGCTGCGGCAGGATGACGATCCCGGTGGCCAGCCTGATCGTGGCCGTGTGCGCCGCGGCCCAGGTCAGCGCCAGCAGTGAGTCGAGCGCCGGGTCCTGCGGCGCCATCGGCGACGGCGGCACCTGCGGGTCGGGCAGCACCAGGTGCTCCCCCGCCCACACCGAGTCGAACCCGGCCTGCTCGGCCGCCCGCGCCGCCTGGACCAGGGCGTCCGGGCGGCTCATCGGCCCCATGTTGATGTGGATAAGGCCCAGCCGCATGGTCGTTTACTTTAGTGACATGGATCGAATTGAGCGCCGGGAGTTCGTGCGGAAGCACCGGACGTGCGTCTTCGGGTACAACCGCCAGAACGACGGCCCCGCCATGACCGTGGTGTACTACGTCCTGGACGGCGACGACCTGCTGGTCTCCACCATGGCGGCCCGGGCCAAGGCGTTCGCGGTGCAGCGCAGCCCCAAGGTCAGCCTGTGCATCCTGGACGAGCAGTGGCCCCTGACCTACCTGCAGGTCTACGGGGATGCCACGCTCGAGGAGGACTTCGGTCAGGCGGTGGACGTGCTGCGCCGGGTCATCGACCTGATGGCCGAGAAGGACGTGACGTCGGACAAGATGCCGGAGATCGAGCGGATGGCCCGCGAGGAGAACCGGGTCGTGATCCGGATCCGGCCGTACGCCACCTTCGCCACCCCGCCGCGGCACGTGTTCAAGGCCGGGGACATCGACACGCTGACCCACTTCACCAGCAGCAGCGAGCCATGGTGACCGTCAGGCCGGGACCTGCCCATGGTCCCGAACGGGCCTGGCTGTCACGCCCTGCTGGACGGTCCTGACGCCCCGGCGCGCAAAGGCCTCCAGGCCGTACCAGGCCACGTCGGCGGCGGCCTTACCGACCGCGAACCCGATCCATACGCCGCCCGGCAGTGCCCGCAGCAGCCAGGCCGCGCCGACCATGCAGCCGGGGCGGATCAGGAAGCCGTCCACGGTTTCCGCGACCGCGCACGAGGCCAGCTGCTCGCGCACGGCGTGCCACGCCCCGGCGGCCAGCCTGCGCCACCCGCCCAGATGGGTGGTTGCCCGGCGGGCCGCCGCTCCGGTCTTGGCGGCGATGCAGCCGTAGAACCCGATGGCCTCGCAGATGGTCGCCAGCGCGGCGGCGGCCAGCAGCGACCCGGTCTGGGCGTACCCGGTCGCAAACCCGGCCGCGGCGGCGAGCGTGCCGCACACCTCAGCTAGCCCGAACCGGTCCCGCCACGCCTGCCACCACCCCGCGGCCCGGTCCGGCACAGGCGGCGCCACGACCGCCTCTGCGCTCCCGGCCGTCACTGCAGCCCCGCCGATGGATACCCCGCTCATCGCATCCCCCCGCTTTCCTCCACGGAGAGAGGCTGCGCGGCTCCTGATACACCTCCGCCCTGATCGCGCCGACGCCGCAGAGAGCGTGCCGGGGCGGCCCGCGCATCATCGCGGACCGTAAACCGCGCAATCCGAGGGGTAAGTGTCCACGATCCTGGCTGCCGCTGGCGGGTCGCATCAGCAGTCACGCCAGCCCCGCCGGGGCAGGCCACCGCGGCCAGGGCGGTCGTTGCGTGACGTTGTACCCCTGATCAGGGGTGCGGTGACACGCAGTCGTGGGATGTCCATGCTGTGGCGCCTGATGCGGGCGCCCTCCGCAGAACGGCCTGGGTTATGAGGATCGGTCCGCGACCGGACGCCATGAAACCGGACATTCACGGCGTTGGAACGCGCTGGATCCGGGGTTTCATGGCGTTCCAGCTGGTCCGGTGCAGCGACGTGTGATGCTGAGGGGGTTGGCGTGGCCTGAGTCCGGTTTCCGGGAAGGTGCCGCCGGCTGCGGCTTCAGTGAAGCGACAGTGCGCTGGGACGGGCGCTAGCGCGGTGGGGCAGGAGCATGTCCAGGTTGATGGCGTCTGCCATGGCCTGGTATCCGGCGTCGTTGGGGTGCAGGTGGTCGCCGGAGTCGTAGGCGGGGTTGAGCAACAGCGGGTCCGCCGGGTCGCGCATCGCCGCGTCGAAGTCGATGACGCCGTCGAAGGCGCCGCTGGTGCGGATCCAGGCGTTCACCGCCTCACGGATGGCTTCCCCCGCCAGGGAGTAGTAGCCGGCGCCCTGGTACGGCAGCAGGGTCGCGCCGAATATCCGCACACCGCGGGCGTGCGCCTGGGCGATCAGGTCCCGGTACCCGGCGACGACCCGGGCCGGGGTGAGCCCCGTGTCCGAGTGCAGCGGGCCCACGCTGCTCCCGATGTCGTTGATCCCCTCCAGCACGATGACGTCCCGGACCCCGGGCTGGTCCAGGGCATCGCGGGCGAACCGCGCCTGGGCGCTGGCCCCGCAGCACCGCGACGCGGTCAGCAGCCGGTTGCCACCGATCCCCTCGTCGGCGACCGAGAGTGTCGGGCCGGCCACCGCGCCCAGTCTCCGGGCCAGGTCGTCGGGCCAGCGGTCGTTGCCGCCGACGCTCGAATTCACGCCATCGGTAATCGAGTCGCCGAGCGCGACCACGGTCCCGGCCGCTCGGGACGACCGCACGTCGAGACCGCTGAGGTAGTACCAGGACAGGGTCGGAATCGTGAACGCGCCGACCCCCGCCTCGCCGGCGTGGTCGCCGGCCGTCGACAGCCAGTTGACCTGCAGGGCGTCCGTGTGCCGGGTGGCCACACCGGTCCGGCCTGGCAGGTAGATGCTCACCGCCAGTTCCTGCATGGCTGGCACCTGCATGCCCACTGGATCGCTGAGGACCTGTTCGCCGGCCGGGATCCGGACCGACACCCGGCCGCCGAAGCTCACCGGGTGGATCGTGCCCGGGACGACCCCGGCACCCAGGTCCGCCACCGCCACCGTGACGCGGCCGACCTGCAGCGGCGACCGGCCGAAAGCGTTCGTCAGCTCAAGTCGGACCATGTTGCCGCCGACGCTGGGGACGATGATGTCGCGAACCGTCTGATCGTGGAAGCCGGTGCTGCCGAGCGTGCCCGGCACGGGATTCTGCGGGCTGGCGGTCCAGCTGGTCACCCAGTCGTACCCGCGGGCGGCAGCAGCCGGGCGGGACCCGGTGCCGACGGCAACGGTGGTCGTCAGGACCAGCAAAGCGACCGCACCCAGCAGCCCGAGGCGGATCAGCCAGGCAGCGGCGCGGCGGCCGGCCGGGGCGGTCGCGGTCATGGCTTACGCGCGTACCGTTCCCTGGGTGTCGAAGGTCATGGCGCGCTGCAGGGCCGCGGCGCGCAGGTCCGGAGGTATCTCGACCGGGCCGCCCAGGGCGGCGGCGTACATGCTGGCCTGCGCGGCCTCCTCGACGACGCCGCCGGCCAGGATCGCGAGGTCCGGGGTGCGGTGGAAGATCAGCACCCCGTGGTTGGCCAGCAGCACGGCCGGGACGCCCGGGGTGACCGCGGCCCGGATGTTCGCGATCGCCTCGGCCGACCCGCGCGGCCCGTAGCCGGCCACCGGCACGCCGTCCTGGAGGCCGAACATGGCCATGGCCTCGATCCAGCATCCGATGGGACGGCGGGCCACCGCGTACGCGGTGGCGTAGGGCGAGTGCGTGTGCAAGACACAGCCGACGTCGGGGTTATCGGCGTACATGGCGGTGTGCATCGCGACCACGGCGCCCTGGATCGGCGGCAGCTCGCCCTCGAGCAGCGTGCCGTCCAGCCCGACCCGGACGACGGCGGAGGCGGGATGGTCGCGCAGCGACGGACCCGCGGTGAAGTACATCTCCTGCGCGCCGGGCACCCGCACGCTCACGTTGCCGTGCCCGTTCGCGGAGATCGCGCCGCTGGCCACCACCCGCGCCGCGATACCGGCAACCTGATCAGCCAGGTCCTTGTCCATGCCCCACCTTTCCCCGTATTGCGCGCCGTTCAGGCAAAGGTAACCCGGCTACCCCGCACTGAGCCAGGTAGCGTAGATGCATGCTCCTCGCCGAGGACCTGCTGCTCCTGGTCACCGACGACGCCAGCGGGCGGCTGTCCGTGCCTGGCGTGCAGGCCGATGCCGGACTGGGCGGCGCGAACCTGGTCGAGCTGACCCTGCTCGGCAAGGTGGACGTGGCCGGCGAGCAGGACCCGGGCAGGCCCGGACGGATCATCGTCCGGAACCCTTCACCGCCCGGAGACGAGGTTCTCGACGCGGCGCTGCAGACCCTGGTCGCCCGGCAGGGCAGCAAGCCGTCCGCGGTGATCAGGCCGCTGGGCAAGAACCTGCGGCCGGTGCTCTACCAGCGGCTGGCGGCCAGCGGGGTGCTGCGCGCCGGGCACGGACGGACCCTGGGCATCTTCCCCACCCGGACCTGGCCGGCGCAGGATCCGAGCCACGAGGCCGAGATCCGCCAGCTCGTGACCCAGGCGCTGGTCCAGCCGTCCGCGCCGGACGAGCGGACCGCCGCGCTCATCGCCCTGCTGCACGCGCTCAAGTGCGAGCACAAGGTCGTCGACCCCCGGCCCTACCAGCTGTCCAGGCGGCAGCTCCGGGCCCGGGCCGCGGAGATCGCCCAGGGCAACTGGGCGTCCGAGGCCGTGCGCAAGGCGATCGACGAGATGATGGCCGCGGTCGCCGCGGCCAGCGCCGCCGCGACCGCGGCCACCTCGGGATAGCCCAACCCGGCCGCTGGACGGCCCCTGGCGGCCCCGCTAGGGTGATGCCGGTCTAGCGGGAGGCGGCGAGGCTGATGCAGGGGGACGATCCAGGGCTGGCCGTCGCGCGGATCGCGCTGGGCTGCGGGAACTTCGGCGGGATCGGCTCGGCGCCGGACTTCTTCGGCCAGGGGCTGACCGAGGACGAGGCGTTCGCGCTGATGGACGCGGCCTTCGAGGCCGGCATCGACTGGTTCGACACCGCCGACGCCTACGGCGGCGGCCGCAGCGAGCGGGCGATCGGCCGCTGGATGGCCGCCCGCGGGGTCCGGCCGCGGCTCACCACCAAGACGTTCAACCCGATGGAGGCCGGGGCCGATCACGGGCTGAAGCCGGATCGCGTCGCCCGCCAGCTCCGCTCCAGCCTGGACCGGCTGGGAGTGGACCAGGTCGAGCTCTACCTCGCGCACGATTACGACCCGGACGTGCCGCTGGCGGAGACCTTCGGAGCGTTCGGCACCGCCCGGGCCGACGGCCTGATCGGCGCGTACGGGGTGAGCAATTTCGACGCGCCGCAGCTCGCCGCCGCCCTGGCGGCGGGCGCGCCGCGGGCCGTGCAGAACAGCTACTCGCTGCTGGCCCGGCAGGACGAGCCGGACCTGCTGCCGTTGTGCGCCGAACGGGGCGTGGCCTACCTGGCGTTCGGCCCGCTGGCGGGCGGCTGGCTCACCGGGAAGTACCGGCGCGGCGCGGCGTACCCGGCCGGGTCGCGGATGACCCAGCGGCCCGAGCCGTACCAGGACCTCGTCACCGGTGCCACCTTCGACGCGCTGGACCGGCTGGAGGCGATCGCCGCGTCCCGCGGCACCTCACTGGCCGGGCTCGCGCTCGGCTGGCTGCTGGCCGACGAGCGGGTGACCCAGGTCGTGATCGGCCCGGGCCGCCCGGAGCACCTGACTCCGGCGGCCGAGGCGCTCCGGCATCCGGTCACCGAGGCCGAGCGGGCCGACATCGAAGCGGCCGTGGCG
>DAIOWL010000008.1:7636-15930 GCA_036758545.1 Streptosporangiaceae bacterium
GCGGCGCGGGCGCGGATCGCCGGCGCGGTGGTCCGCACCCCGCTGGTCCGGCTGCACGTCGCGGACGCCCCGGCCGAGATCTACCTCAAGCTGGAGAACCTCCAGCCCATCAACTCGTTCAAGATCCGCGGCGCGACCAACGCGGTCATGCTGGCGCCGGCCGACGCGTGGGCCAAGGGCCTGGTCACCGCCAGCGCGGGCAACATGGCGCAGGGCATCGCGTGGACGGCACGCGAGCTCGGCGTCCCGGCCACCATCGCGGTGCCCGACCACGCGCCCCAGGCCAAGATCGCCGCGATCGAACGGCTGGGCGGCCGGGTCATGAAGATCACGTACGACGACTGGTGGAACGCCATCGTGGCCAACCGCGTCGACGGGGTAGACGGGCTGTTCGTGCACCCGGTCCAGGATCCCGGGGTGATGGCCGGCAACGGCACGATCGGGCTGGAGATACTCGAGGACCTGCCCGACCCGGACGCGGTCGTGATCCCCTACGGCGGCGGCGGGCTGACCACGGGGATCGCCAGCGCGGTCAAGGCGCTGCGGCCCGGCACGAGGATCGTCACGGCCGAACCCGACACGGCCGCGGCGCTGGCCGCGGCGTTCGCCGCCGGGAGCCCAGCCGACGTGGACTACCGGCCCTCGTTCGTGGACGGCTCGGGCAGCCGGCGCGTGCTGGACAGCATGTGGCCGCTGGTGTCACCGCTCGTGGACGACGCGGTGGCCGTCCCGGTCGCCGAGGTAGCCGCCACGGTGCGGACGCTCGCCGAGCGTGTCCGGGTCATCGCCGAAGGCGCGGGCGCGCTCGCCCCGGCCGCCGCGCTGAGCGGCCGGGCCGGCACCGGGAAGATCGTCTGCGTGGTCTCGGGCGGCAACATCAACCTGGACAAGCTCGCCGAGATCCTCGGCGGGGCCGACGGGTAACACCGGGCTGGATCGGTCGCGGGATAACCTCAGGCCGTTCAGCGCCTCGGCGAGCCGGTCGACCTCCTCCGGCGAGTTGTAGTGGATGAAGCCGATCCGGACCGACTTGCCGGTGTAGCCGAGCTGCTGGTACAGGCCGAGCGAGTACCACGAGTCGTGCGCCCATACCCCCATCTGGGCCTCGGCCAGCCGCGCGGCGACCTCCTCGGCGGCCACGCCGTCGACGTTGACCAGGAACGTCGGCACGCGGCCGTCCATCCCGGGCCGCCCGTAGACGGTGACCGCGTCGGACAGGCCGTCGAGGAAGCGCTGGCCGAGCGCGCGCTCGTAGGGGGTGATCGCGGCGAAGCCCCCGATCGAGTCGAGGTAGTCGATGGTCGCGTTGAATCCGGCCAGCAACTCGTAGGACTGCGTGCCGGTCTCGAAGCTGCGCCCCAGCGGGCTGGTGGGGGCCGGGCGCGCCTTGTACGGCCGCCACTGGCTCATCACCTCGGACCGCCCGGCCGCGATGCCCAGGTGCGGGCCGCAGAACTTGTACGGCGAGCAGATGAGCATGTCGGCGCCGATGGCGCGGACGTCGATCGGCTCGTGCGCGGCGTAGTGCACCGCGTCCACCCAGGCGAGCGCGCCGGCGTCGTGCGCGAGCTGGCAGACCCGGCGGGCGTCGGTGACGGTGCCGACCGCGTTCGACGCCCAGGCGAACGCGACCACCTTGGTGCGCGGCCCGAGCTTGCTCTCCAGGTCCGCGACGTCGAGCGTGGTGTCGTCGTGCAGCCCGACGTGGCGGACCACCAGGTCCCTGTCGTGCGCGATCTCCAGCCAGGGAGCGACCCCGGCGTCGTGATCCAGGCAGGACACCAGGATCTCGTCGCCCGGCTGAAAGGCACGGGCGGCGGTCCGGGACAGCGCGAAGTTCAGCGTGGTCATGTTCGGCCCGAAGATCACCTCGTCCGGCTCGCAGCCGAGGAACCTGGCCGCCTTGCGCTCGGCCTCCTCGAGGATCTGCCCGACCCGGATGCTGGTGGCGTAGCCCGCGCCCAGGTTCGCGCTCGCGTCCCGCAGCGCCCCCGCGATCGCCTCGCCCACCTCGTCCGGGACCTGCGTGCCGCCGGGCGCGTCGTAGAAGGCGAAACCCTGCCGCAGCGAGGAGAACCGGGCCCTGATGGCCGCGACGTCCACCTCGCGGCCGAGGTTCTCGCTGGCCCCCAGGTTCTCGCTGGCCCCCAGGTTCTCGCTGGCACTGAGCACGTCGGCCACCGGACGCTACCTCCCCTGGGAACGCCGCCCCATTTGATATCGACTTCACAACTGCCAGGCCGGTACCACATTAGCCCCCTTGCCTTGGCGCAAACCGCGATGGTTTGATCAGCGTTACGAATTCGGCCATTGGGGAGGGCATATTGAGTCTGCGCGGTCGGGGCGCTCCGGCGCAAGATCCCGCAGGCGGCCGATCCGGGGGCGTTCCGCCCGTCCGCGCGGCTGAGCGCGGCAAGATTCCTACCTCTTACATTGTGAGATAACCCGGGAATGGAGGCGTATCCATGAAGGGACGCCTGGTTCTGGCCATGGCAGCGGTCGGTTCGCTGGCCGTGGCCGGTTGCAGTAGCAGTAGCAGCAGCAGCGCCGCTGGCGGCGGATCCACCGGCGGGGCCGCCAGCACCAAGTCGTGCGTCGCGTCGATCGGGTTCGAGGGCCCGATCACCGGGCCGGTGGCCCCCCTCGGCACCGAGCAGCTGCACTTCGCCCAGCTCGCGGTGGCGACAGACAACCTGGCCAACAAGACGAAGATCAAGCTGGTCCAGGGCGACACGCAGCTGCAGCCGGCGCAGGCCACGACCGTGACCCAGCAGTTCATCTCGAACTCGAGCATCCTCGCCGTGGTCGGCCCGGCCGGCAGCCAGGAGGTCATAGCGATCGGCGGCCCGATGGCCCGGGCCCAGATGGCCTTCATCACCGGGTCGGCGACCGCGGTGGAGCTGACGAGCGGGAAGTACCCGACGTTCTTCCGGGTGGTGTCGAAGGACAGCGTGCAGGGCCCGCAGGACGCGAACTACATCGTCAAGACGCTGAAGCCAAAGGCGATCATGATCGTGGATGACCAGGAGGCCTACTCGACCGGGCTGGTCAGCGCGATGACGCCGGTCTTCCAGGCGGCCGGGATCAAGGTCGACCACGAGTCGGTCTCGCAGAAGCTCACCGACTTCTCCTCGCTGGTCGCCAAGGTCACGCCCGACACCTCCGTGGTGGTCCTGCCCTGGCAGGTCGCCGCGAACGCCCAGCAGTTCGGCCGTAACCTGGCCCAGCAGCACAAGAAGGCCGTGATCTTCGGCACGGACGGCCTGTTCTCGCCGGGCACGTTCACCATTAACGGCTCGTACGTGTCCTCGTTCGGCCCGGACATCACCGCGATGCCCGCTGACGCGGTGATCGCCAGGGCTGCCACGCAGAAGTTCGGATCATTCGGCACGTTCGGCCCGCCGGTGTACGCGGCCACGCACGTGATCGACGAGGCGATCGCGTCGGTCTGCAAGTCGGGGCAGACGCCGAGCCGCAGCAACGTGCTGGCCGCGATCAAGAAGACGAACGAGCCAGCCTCGATCCTGGGGCAGCCGATCTCCTTCGACTCGCACGGCGACCTGAACGGCGGCAAGTTCTTCCTGTTCAAGATCGATTCGGCGGGCAAGTACAAGCTGATCCCGAGTTCGTGACCGGCTGAACCACGAGCGGTAGCTCCGCCGCGGGACGGCCCTTGAGGGGCCGCCCGCGGCGGAGCGCGCACAAGGGTCTCGATGGGCCCGAAGGGTAGGATTCGCGCCGGATGAGCTTCTTCTTTCAGGAACTAGTGAACGGCGTCACCACCGGCGCGCTCTATGCGCTGATCGCGCTGGGGTTCTCGATGGTCTACGGGGTCCTGAAGCTGCTCAACTTCGCGCACGGCGACCTGTACATGGTCGGGGCGTATATCGGCTTCTTCGTGATCCAGTGGTTCGGCGGCGCGCAGCACCTGAGCATCGCGGTGCCGCTGCTGCTGGTGATCATGTTCGTGCTGGCGGCGGGTCTGGTCGGCGGGCTGGGTGTGGCGATCGAGCGGTTCGCCTACCGGCCGCTGCGCGACGCGCCCCGGATCGCGCCGCTGATCACCGCGATCGGCGTCTCGTTCTTCCTGGAGAGCTCGGCCCTGCTGCTGTTCGGCGCGCAGTACCGCGTCTACAACACCGCGGACTTCATCTCGCTGTCCAGCGGCATCCAGATCGGCTCGGTCACCATCGACAGCGTGCAGATCCTGGTCCTGGTGCTGGGCGTCGTGCTGATGGCCGGCCTGCAACTGCTGGTCAACCGGACCCGGCTAGGCAGGCAGATGCGGGCGGTGGCGGCCGACCGGGAGGCGGCTGAGATGCTGGGGATCAACGTGAACTTCGTCATCACGGCGACGTTCTTCCTCGGCTCGGCCCTGGCGGGCGTGGCCGGGATCATGGGAGGCCTGCTGTTCAACCAGGTCACGAGCACGATCGGGTTCATCGCCGGGCTCAAGGCGTTCACCGCGGCCGTCGTCGGCGGGATCGGCTCGATACCGGGAGCGATGCTCGGCGGCCTGGTGATCGGCGTCGCGGAATCGTTCGTCACCGGCTACATCTCCTCCACCTACAGCAACCTGATCGTGTTCGGGATCCTGATCGTCGTGATGCTGATACGGCCCAGCGGGCTGCTCGGCCGGGCTCAGTTGCAGAAGGTGTGACGTGCCGATGAGCGTCGATCCGCAGGGGCCGAAGGTCGGGGCCGACGAGTGGGTGGCCAGGCAGGCGCACCGGCGCGAGTACCTGCCGTCCTGGCTCGGCGACGCGCAGCGGAGGGCCGAGCGGATCGGCTGGTGGCCCAGGCTGGCGATCGCCGGGCTGGCCGGCCTGGTCCTGCCGCTGCTCGGCCTGGGCGGTTTCCAGCTGCAGGTCGGCATCGACGCGCTGGTGATCGCGCTGCTGGCGGTGGGGCTGAACATCGTGGTGGGCTGGGCCGGGCTGCTCGACCTCGGCTACGTCGCGTTCTTCGGCTTCGGCGCCTACGGGTTCGCGCTGCTCTCCTCGTCCCAGCTCGGCGCCAACGGCATCCACCTGCCGTACTGGCTGTCGCTGCCGATCGTGATGGTCGGCGCGGCGCTCCTCGGGCTGGCCGTCGGGCTGCCGTCCCGGCGGCTGCTCGGCGACTACCTGGCCATCGTGACGCTGTTCCTCGGCGAGGCGTTCGTCGAGTTCACGAACAACGTGGCGCCGTCCAAGCTAGGCGGGCCGAACGGGATCACCGGGATCGACCCGATCCAGTCTTTCGGCGTCCAGCTGCTCACTAACACCAGCTACTACTACCTGCTGGTGATCGTGCTGGTGGTCACGATGGCGGTGCTGCGGCTGCTCGAGTACTCGCGCACCGGCCGGGCCTGGCGCGCGGTCCGCGAGGACCCGCTGGCGGCGGCGGCGATGACGATCCCGGTCAACCGGGTGAAGCTGTCCGCGTTCGCCTGCGCCGCCATGGTCGCGGCGCTGGCCGGCACCATCTTCGCCGCCCAGCAGGCGAGCGTGTTCCCCACCGACTTCGACACCCCGATCCTGATCCTGATCTACGCCGGGCTCATCCTCGGCGGCACGGGCAGCATCGCGGGCGCGGCGACCGGCGCGCTGGTGGTAATGGTCATCTACGACGGATTGCTGCGCAGCCCGGCCGAGGCCAGCCTGCTGTTCTACGGACTTGGCCTGCTGACCCTGCTGGTCAAGGTGCGTCCCTGGCGGCGGCTCGGCCTGGTCCTCGCCGCGACCGTCGTCCTTGGCTTCGCGGCGCACGCGATCGCCGCGGCCATCTCGTCCAGTGCGGTCGCGACCGGGCCGCAATCAAGCGGCTGGCTCGGCGACGGGCTGCGCGACTGGGTGATCGTCCCGGCCAATCCGCAGACCGCGGGGAACGTCGGGTTCGTGGTGCTGGTCTGCCTGGCCATCGCGCTGGTGCAGGTCAAGGGGACGTGGCGGACCATCCTGCTGGTGCCGACGATCTACCTGGCCGCGTTCGTGTGGGAGACCAGGCTCGTGGTGGAGCCGTCGATTACCCGGCAGCTGATGATCGGTGCGATCCTGATCGTGATGATGATCGCCCGCCCGCAGGGGCTGCTCGGGCAGCGCCGCGTAGAGGCCGCCACGTGAGCGCCGTTCTCGAGCTCGACCGGCTTTCCCTGTCGTTCGGCGGGCTGCGTGCCCTGTCCGAGCTGGACCTGCAGGTCGCCGAGCGTGAGGTGGTCAGCGTCATCGGGCCGAACGGCGCGGGCAAGACCACGGTCTTCAACGTGATCACCGGCGTGTACGAGCCGAGCGCCGGAGACGTCAGGTTCGCCGCCCAGCCCGGGTCGGCGGAGTCGATCGCGGGCCGGCCGCCGCACGCCATCGCCCGGCTCGGGGTCGCGCGCACGTTCCAGACGCTGCGGCTGTTCATGAACATGTCCGTGCTGGAGAACGTGATGGCCGCCACCTACGGCGGCACCAAGGCGATGCCGTGGGAGTCGGTGCTGCGGCTGCCGCGGGCCCGCCGCGAGGAACGCGAGGCCAAGGCGCTGGCCGAGGACGCGCTGTCGTTCTTCGGCCAGCGACTCGCCGGGTACCGCTGGGACCAGCCGGCCTACTCGCTGTCCTACGCGAACCGGCGACGGCTGGAGATCGCCCGGGCGCTGGCCACCAAGCCGAAGCTGCTGCTGCTGGACGAGCCGGCCGCCGGGATGAACCCGGCCGAGACGCACGAGGTCACCGAGCTGATCGGGCGGCTCGCCGACGAGCGCGGGGTGGCGATCCTGGTCATCGAGCACGACATGCACGTGGTGTCCGGCTGCTCGGACCGGGTCGTCGCGCTCGACCACGGCGTCAAGATCGCCGAGGGCAAGTTCGACGCGGTCGCGAACCATCCCGCGGTGGTCGAGGCCTACATGGGCCGCCACCCCGAGGACCTGGCGGGTGCGGATGAGTGAGGCGCTGCTGAGCCTGGACCAGGTCACCACGTACTACGGCCAGATGCGGATCCTGGAGGGGATCTCGCTGAACGTGCGCGAGGGCGAGCTGGTCTGCCTGCTCGGCGGGAACGCGTCCGGCAAGTCGACGACGCTGAAGACCATCCTCGGCATCGTCCGTCCCCGCTCCGGCCGGGTCCTGCTGGACGGCCGGGACGTGACGCAGTGGCCGGTTCCGCAGCGCATCGCGACCGGGATCGCGATCGTGCCGGAGAACCGGCGCCTGTTCGGGCAGCTGACGGTGCGCGAGAACCTCGAGCTCGGCGCGGTGCTGCGCCGGGGCGAGTCGCTCACCGAGGACTTCGACCGGGTACACGAGCTGTTCCCGCGGCTGCTCGAACGGCGGAGCCAGCTGGCCGGCACGCTGTCCGGCGGCGAGCAGCAGATGGTCGCGATGGGCCGGGCGCTGATGTCACGCCCCCGGCTGCTGCTGATGGACGAGCCGTCGATGGGGCTGTCACCCGCGCTGGTCCTGCAGAACTTCCAGATCATCAAGACCATCCACGCCTCCGGGGTGGCGGTCCTGATGGTCGAGCAGAACGCGACGATGGCACTGTCCATCGCCGACCGCGGCTACGTCCTGTCGACCGGGGAGATCGTCCTCGAGGGGCGCGCCGCAGACCTGCTGCAGGACGAAGACCTCAAGCGCGCCTACCTGGGCCGTTAATCGGGTCATCAGGGTTCTCAGGCCTTGTGCAAGGTCCCGACCGTTACGTGCGGCCAGCTGATGCCGTTGAAGTTAAGCAGAACGGTCTGGGTGTACTGCAGTTGCGTCGGCGCCGACTGTCCCTGCAGGGTCTCCAGCCAGAAGGTGGCCGTGACCGAGACGGCGGTCGCGTTCGGCCCGTCGGTGCCCCCCTTCAGGAAGGCCGTGTTCGCCGTGCCGCCGCCCGGCGTCGGAAGGTCGATCGTGGTCACGTGCAGCGTGGTCGTGGAGGTGATGTGCTGGCCCGCGATCGCCGCGGTCAGGACGCTGTTGGGGTTGTTGACCATCTGCTGGGTGATACCGGTCAGCCCGGCGCCTGAGGTCCGGAAGCTGGTGTGGTTGGTCAGGGTCTGCTCGGGGAAGTCGATCGTCTGGGTCGGCGGGCCGCCGATGCCGAACGGCTTGATCCCCTTGATCGCGATGTTCGGGCCGCCGTTCGCCGTCACCGCGGTGCCCTGGAGCAGCGCCACGGTACCGTGCGGGATGGAGGCCATCCGGACGACGGTGGGGACCACCTTCGGGTCGGTGGTGGCCGGCACCACCGCCCAGATGCCCGGCTCGAGGTGCAGCCCGGCGCCCACGTTCGCGTCGCTGATCTGGTTCAGGTAGCGCAGGCCGAACATGTTGATGTCG
>DAIOWL010000008.1:16030-18693 GCA_036758545.1 Streptosporangiaceae bacterium
TTGTCAAGGACCGGACGTACCCTCGGGACGGTGAACCTTCCCGTGGTGCTGATCCCCGGCGCGGGCGGCCAGGCCTGGGTCTGGCACCTGGTCGAGGCTGACCTGCGGCGGCGTGGCTACGACGCGTTCGCGGTCGACCTGCCCGCCGCCGACGAGAGCAAGGGGCTGCCCGCCTACGCCGACGCCGTCGTCAGTGCCGTCAGGGACCGGGCCGTCGGCGACCGGACGGACGGCGGCCAGGCGCCGGTCACCATCGCCGCGTACTCGCTCGGCGCGTTCACCGCGCCGCTGGTATGGCAGCGCGTGCCCGCGCAGCAGGTCATCTTCGTGAACGCGATGATCCCGCGACCCGGCGAAACGCCCGGGGCCTGGTGGGACAACGTGGGCTGGGAGCAGGCCCGGACAACCGCGGCCCGGCGGAACGGCTACTCCCCCGACTTCGACCTGGACACCTATTTCCTGCACGACATCCCGGCGGACCTTCGCCAGCAGATGCTCGGTCACGATGTGGCGCAGTCACCAGGCCCGTTCGGGGATAAATGCCTTTTCGACGAGTGGCCGGGCATCCCCCTGCACGTCATCGCCGGCCGGGACGACCGGTTCTTCCCGGTCGAGCTGCAGCAGCGCGTCGCCCGGGAGCGGCTGGGCGTCGAGCCCGACGTGGTGCCCGGCGGGCACCTCGCGGCGCTGAGCCGGCCGGCGGAACTGGCGGCCGCGCTCGCCCGGTACCTGTGAGCCTGGCTCCTGACCGTGGCGCCAGACCGGGTGATGCATACCATGAAGGAATGGCGGGTTCCGCGGGTGTGGTGCTGGCCGGCGGCCGGTCCTCGCGGATGGGCACGGCGAAGGCGGCGCTGGAGTGGCACGGGTCTACGCTGCTGCGCCGGACGGTCGGCATCGTGGCGCGCGCGGCCGAAGGGCCTGTCGTCGTGGTGCGAGCCGGGGGCCAGGATCTGCCTCACCTGCCGAAGGACACCGTGGTGGTCGACGACCCCCGGGAGGGCAAGGGCCCGGTGCAGGGGATCGCAGCCGGGCTCGCCGCGCTCAGCGGGCGCGCCGATGCCGCGTTCGTCTGCTCCACCGATATGCCGTTCCTGCACCCGGCCTTCGTCCGGCGGGTGCTTCGCGTCCTGGCCGAGCGGGAAGGCACGGACGTCGCGCTGCCGGTAGCGCGCGGCTACCGGCAGCCCCTGGCCGCCGCGTATCGCGTCTCGCTCGCAGAGGCGGCCGAGCGCCTGGTCAAGGAGGACCGCCTGCGGCCCGCCTTCCTCTTCGAACAGTGCGTCGTGGCGAGTCTGGATGATGACACGCTGCGGCAGGACCGGGTGCTGGCGGCGCTCGACCCGGACCTGGACTCGGTCCTCAACGTCAACACGCCCGCCGACTACCAGCAGGCACGGGCCCGGCCCGAGCCCGCGGTGACCATCCAGCTCTTCGGCACCCTCGCGCGGGGCGACAGCGCCCGCGGCCCGCGGGCCATCCGCGCCGCCACCGTGGACGCCGCGGCCCGCGCGGCGGGCCTTACGTTCGACCGGCATGTCACGGCGGCGCTGAACGGCGATCAGATCACCCGCGACGGCACCGCTCCCCTGGCGACGGGCGACACCGTGTTCTTCATGTCCGCCGACGCGGGGGGCTGAGCAGCGCATGCCGGCCGGCGGATATTTCGGGCGGGCGCTGATCGTCGACGTAACGGACGGGACATCGCAGACCCTGTCGCTTCCCGACGAGGTGCTGCGCGCCTATGTGGGCGGTGCCGGGCTCGGCGCGTGGCTGCTCTACGGGCTCGGCCCGGCAGGCGCCGACCCGCTCGGCCCTGACGCGCCGCTGGCGTTCGTGTTCTCGCCGCTCGTCGGCACGCCGCTGACCACGAGCGCGAAGTTCGCGGTGGTGGCGAAGTCGCCGCTGACCGGGATGCTGACCGACGCGCTGGCCTCCAGCCAGTTCGCGATCGCGGGGAAGCTCACCGGCCACGACGCGATCGTCATCCGCGGCCGATGCTCGACGCTGTCCGTGCTGCTCATCGACGGCGACGGCGTGCGCGTCTCGGAGGCGGCCGGACTTGCCGGCCTGACCGCGGCCGACGCGGACTCCAGGCTGCGGGACCAGCTCGGCCGGGGCTGGCGGGTCGCCGCGATCGGCCCGGCCGGGGAGATCGGGCCGGCCGGCGAGCCCGGGGTCCGGTACGCCACGATCTCGCACGACGGGCGGCACGCGGGCCGCGGCGGGCTCGGCGCGGTCATGGGCGCGAAGAACCTCAAGGCGATCGCGGTCCGTGCCGCCACGAAGGTCGCCACCGCGCACCCGGGCGAGGTGCTGGCGTTCGCCCGGGACCTGCGGGAGCGGTCGTTCGGCCCGGCGACAGCGAAGTACCGTGAGCTCGGCACGCTGGCCAACCTGCTGGCGTTCAACGCCATCAGCACGCTGCCGACCCGTAACTTCCAGTCGGCCACCTTCGAGGGAGCCGACCGCCTCGGCGCGGAAGCCCCGGCCGACGCGGAAGGCGCGCACGGCGCGGAAGCCGACGCGCCGCCTGAGATCGGCGGTATGCGCCGTGTCGCGCGGTCCAGCTGCGCGTCCTGCACGATCGGCTGCGAGCACATCTACCGGGTCGGCGGGGGCAAGAAGACCCGGGTGGAGTACGAGAACGTGTTCGCGCTCGG
>DAIOWL010000008.1:18793-23100 GCA_036758545.1 Streptosporangiaceae bacterium
AAGGATCACGATCGGCTTCCCGAACGGTCGGGGCTGGCTCGGCTTCCTTCGCCCCGCATGTAAAGGGCATGGAAATGCCAGGCTACGAGCCGCGCACTCTGCACTCCATGGCGCTGGGCCTGGCGGTGAACGCCAGGGGCGCGGACCACAACCGCTCCGGCGCGTACGAGGCCGACCTGTCCGGCGACCTGGACCGGCTCGACGGCGGCGACGCGCACGTGGCGGCGGCGATCGAGACCGAGGACCGGGCCGCGGTGATGGACTCGATGATCTTGTGCAAGTTCCTGCGCGGGGTGTTCACCGACCCGTTCACCGAATGGGCCGAGCTTCTCTCCGGTGTCACCGGCTGGGATATGACGGGAACGGAACTGCGGGATACCGCCCGCCGGATCGTGATGACCAAGCGGGTCTACAACATCCGCGAGGGCTGGCAGCCTGCCGACGACTGGCTCCCCGACCGGCTGCTCAACGAGCCGCTGACGCTCCCTTCCGGCCGGGTGGCCACGCTCACCGCGGACCGCCTGCGAGCAATGATTGACTCCTACTACAAGATGCGCGGACTTGATCATGAGGGCCGCCCAGCGGCGGGACTTGCTGACGACCTGCGCTTGGCTTAGCGTCGCGACCGGACGGATACTGCGATTATGGCTATTACTGCCCAGGAGAGCACCGGGACGGTGACGCTCACGATCGACGGACGTGAGGTCACCGCCGCCGAGGGCTCGACGATCTGGGAGGCGGCCAAGGCCGCCGGGATCGACATTCCCGTGCTCTGTCACGACGAGCGTTTCGACCCGGTCGGGGTCTGCCGGATGTGCGTCGTGGACGTGGGCGCGCCCGCATTCGCCGCCTCTTGCGTTCGGGTATGCGAGAACGACATGCAGGTGCAGACGGGCACGCCGGAGATCGAACGCAGCCGCGCCATGCTGACCAAGCTGCTGATCTCCGATCAGCCCGCACGGGAGCGCGACCCGAAGCAGACGACGACCGGCGACAACGAGCTGCTCGCGCTCGCCGACACGTACGAGGTAAGCGACGACACGGGCCTGCCGTGCGGTTCCGGCCGCGGCGCCGACCTGTCGAGCCCTGTCATCGCCGTCGATCATGACGCCTGCATCCTGTGTGACCGGTGCACCAGGGCCTGCGACGACATCCAGGGCAACGACGTGATCGGGCGCAGCGGCAAGGGCTACGACACGCACATCGCGTTCGACCTGAGCGACCCGATGGGCGCGTCGTCCTGCGTCTCGTGCGGTGAGTGCGTGGCGGCCTGCCCGACCGGGGCGCTGACCAATAAGCCGATCAGGAACATCCCGATCCGGCCGCGCGCCGAGCTCGACGCGGTGGACACGGTCTGCCCGTACTGCGGTGTGGGCTGCGCGCTGACCTATTACGTCGACAGGGACAAGGGCGCCATCGCCTACGCGGAGGGCCGCGAGCAGCCGGGCTCGCACGGGCGGCTGTGCGTGAAGGGCCGGTACGGTTGGGACTACGCCGCCTCGCCGCAGCGACTGACCGTGCCGCTGATCCGCCGCGAGGAGTCCTACCCGAAGGGCGCCCTGTCCGCCGACGTGCGCGGCGACATGGACAGGGGCGGCGGCGAGGCCAACGACCACGGCATGACGAACGACGGGAACCCGAAGGGAAAGCGCAAGGGCGGCAAGCGCGGCCGCAAGCCCGGCGGGCTGGTCGACTACGCCGAGGTGCTGCCGCATTTCCGCGAGGCGACCTGGGAAGAGGCACTCGACCTCGTGGCGCGGCGGCTGTCGCAGATCTACGCCGAGCGCGGCCCGTCCGCGATCGCCGGGTTCGGCAGCGCCAAGTGCTCCAACGAGGAGGCCTACCTCTTCCAGAAGCTGATCCGCACCGGCTTCCACACCAACAACATCGACCACTGCACCCGGCTGTGCCATGCCTCCAGCGTGTCGGCGCTGTTCGAGGGGATCGGCTCGGGCGCGGTGTCCACCACGTTCGGCGACGTGATCAACGCCGAGGTGGCGATCGTCACCGGCAGCAACGCGCCGGCCAACCACCCGGTCGCCTCGAGCTTCTTCAAGCAGGCCAGGCGGAACGGCACGACGATCATCTACATCGACCCGCGCGCCGACAAGATGGCCGACCACTCGGATATCTTCTGCCAGCTCAAGCCCGGCACCGACGTCGCCTTTTACAACGGCGTGATGCACGAGGTGATCAGGCTGGGGCTGACCGACGACGCCTTCATCGCCGATCGCACCTCCAACTACGAGGCACTGCGGACGACCGTCGCCGACTACCCGCCGGAGCGCGCCGAGCAGATCACCGGCGTGCCCGCCGACGTGATCCGCCGGGTCGCCCGGGTCTGGGGCGAGGCACGGTCCGGCGTCATCTACTGGGGAATGGGCATCTCCCAGCACACCACCGGCACCGACAACGCCCGCTGCCTGATCGCGCTGTGCGCGATCACCGGCAACGTCGGCAAGCCGGGTGCGGGCCTGCACCCGCTGCGCGGGCAGAACAACGTGCAGGGCGCCTCGGACATGGGCCTGATCCCGATGTTCTACCCGGACTACGCCAAGGCCGACGATCCCGGCGTCAAGGCCCGGTTCGAGCAGGCCTGGGGCACTGCCGACCTGGACCCGGAGAAGGGCCTGACGGTCACCGAGATCATCGGCTCCGCGCTCAAGGGCGGGGTGCGCGGCATGTACATGCTGGGCGAGAACCCGTTCCTGTCCGATCCGAACATCAACAAGGTCCGCAAGGCGCTGGCCAAGCTCGAGTTCCTCGTCGTGCAGGACATTTTCCTCACCGAGACGGCCGAGTTCGCCGACGTCATCCTGCCCGCGTCCTCCTACCTGGAAAAGGACGGCACCTACACCAACACCGACCGCCGGGTGCAGCTCGGCCGCAAGGTGCTCGACACCCCGGGCCAGGCGCGGGTCGACTGGGAGGTCGTGCAGGACATCGCGAACAGGATCGGGCTCAGCTGGAATTACCAAACACCCCGGGACATCTTCGAGGAGATGGTCTCGGTCATACCCAGCTATAAGAACCTGACCTACGACAACCTCGGCCCGACCGGCAAGCTGTACCCGAACCCGGACCCGGAGCACAGCGACGGGACCGTGGTGATGTTCACCGAGAAGTTCAACACCAGCGACGGGCTCGCGCACCTGGTGCCCGCCGAGTGGCTGCCCGCCAGGGAACTGCCCGACGAGCACTACCCGTTCGTGCTGAACACCGGCCGGATGCTCGAGCACTGGCACACCGGGTCGATGACCCGGCGGTCCTACGCGCTCGACGCGATCTCGCCGAAGGCGCTGGTGTTCCTCCATCCGGACGACGCCGCCGAGCTCGGGCTGGCCGACGGGGACCTGGCGCGGGTCAGCTCGCGGCGCGGCGTGATCGAGCTTGAGGCGAAGGTCTCGCACCGCGAGGCGCGGGGCAACTGCTTCATCCCGTTCCACTTCAGGGAGGCGGCGGCGAACCTGCTGACGATCGACGAGATCGACCCGTTCGGCAAGATCCCCGAGTTCAAGTTCTGCGCGGTCGCGATCGAGCGCGCCGATGGCTGAGGCCCAGGCCCGCGTCCCCGGCGTGGAGGCACGGGCGGGGAAGTTCCCGGGACCGAGCCTGATCCCGGCGCTGAACGCGATCCAGGAGCGGGTTGGCTGGCTGCCTCGCGAGGAGCTGGTGTCGCTCTCCCACGAGGTGCACCGGCCGCTGTACGAGATCGAGGGGCTGATCTCGTTCTACCCGCACTTCCGCACCGACCCGCCCAAGACGGTGCAGTTGCGCGTCTGCCACGACCTGTCCTGCTGGCTGCGCGGCGCGGAGACGCGGATCGCCGCCCTCAGGGAGCGCTGCGGCGACGACACCGAGACCGAACTCATTGAGGGATCCTGCATCGGCCGCTGCGACATCGCCCCGGCCGGGACGGTGAACGAGGCGCCCGTTCGGCTTGACGACGCCGTCACGGCGGTTGCGGCGGCCCGCCCGGGGGGGCACAGCCGCAACGGCCACTCGAACGGTCACCAGACCCCGCCCGCCCCGGCTGCCTCGGAAATCACCTGGCCGAATGACCCGTACCGGGCACCCGGCGACCGGTACGCGGTGCTCCGCTCGGTGCTGACCGGCGACCTGGACACGGCGAGCATCATCGCCGCGCTCAAGGACGCCGGGCTGCGCGGCATGGGCGGCGCGGGCTTCCCGGCCGGCCGCAAGTGGGACCTGGTCGCGGCGCAGGAGGCCACGCCCAAGTACGTGATCTGCAACGCCGACGAGTCCGAGCCCGGCACGTTCAAGGACCGGGAGATCCTCGCCACCCA
>DAIOWL010000009.1:0-5044 GCA_036758545.1 Streptosporangiaceae bacterium
CGGCCACCAGGGCCCCTGCAGACGTGCTGACGCGAGCGTTCGCGCTCGAGCTGCGCGAGCGCAACATCACCGTCAACGCGGTGTCTCTCGAAGTAGATATCCCGTACGCACCCAACCAGGTCGCGGACGTCATCGCATACCTGCTCAGCGAGCACGCCCGCGGCCTCACCGGTCAAGTACTTCGGGTCGGCGATCCCGGATCGCATTCGAAGGTTCCCCGCGACACCAGGCCGCCATGCCACTAAGGCTGGTCTGCCTGGCGCTCGAGTCGGACGAGCGCGATCGTCGCCGCGGTCGCCCGCTGGGGTTCGCGTGTGACCTCGATCCGGTCCACCGACTTGACGCTCAGAAAACAGTCCCACTCGGCGGGTCCGACCAGCCGCGGGAAGCCAGCACGCCGGGGACTCGCGGTTCCTGCGTGCTCGAGCGCGAGGAGCACCCGCTCATCCTCGGCTTGCTCGCGGGTGAGCACGGCGGTGTACTCGCCGGAGCCGACCGTGACATAGCCGGCCGCGCTGGCCGCGCCCGCGAGCGCGAGCGCGAGCAGGGTCCGGAGCCGGACTCCGCGCCATTGATCGCCGAGCCGGCTCCAGCCCTCCCGGCAGTGAAAGTCCGCGACCAGTTCGGCATCGATCAGGCCGTGTAGGTCCGGCAGTGCGAGGCGGGCGGGGCGCTCGACGTCGCCACAGATCGACACCGAGAGCGCATCGAAGCGGTGTGTCACTTGCGCCACAATCGCCGAGTCCTGACAGTCTGCCCGTCGCCTGCAGAGTCCAGTCTGCGCCGGCCAGGAACGGGTGTTATGGGATTGTAATGGCATCATTTTCCCATGGAAGCCGTCATCGACCAGGCCGGCCGGATCGTCGTGCCAAAGCCCATCCGCGACGCCCTGGGCACGAGGCACCTATGACGCGGTCGGCGTCGAGGTAATCGTCGTAACCTGACCGCACCCACCGCAGGCCCGTGCGGGACCCTGAGGGGTCGACACGTTCCGAGGGAGGCACGGCATGTCATATCTGGAAGGCAGCGATCCCGCTCGCAGTCTCAGCGACTACTACCCGTCGTGGCTGGACAACCTGGCCGACGACGCGACCATCGAGGGTTCGGCGATGGACGGCGCCGCGCAGGGCGCGGAAGCCGTCCGGACCATCCTCGTCGCCATCCGCACGCTGTATGAGTCCCAGGAGTTCAACTTCGTCGGCCCCGTCGGCGACAACGGCCTGCTCGAGGACTACACCGCTCAGGTCCGCGGCGAGCCCATCAGCTGCATCGCCCTGGTTACCCGCAACGCCGCCGGGCAGACCCAGCACATCGTGGCGAACTATCGGCCACGCACCGCGCTGCTGCAATTGTCCCGCCTGGTGGGCAAGCAGCTCGCAGGCACTCCCCTGGCCAAGCACTTCGCCGCCAGCGAGTTACCACTCCCGGCCAGGTAGCCGCGTCCTGATCTCCTGGAGTAGCCATCCGTTGCCGTCTGGATCGCTGAACGAGGCGTAGGTCTGGTAGGAGCGGCCTTCCGGGTCGGGGCCGGGGACAGGTCCGCCGGCGAGGTGGAATAGCCCGCTGACCTCGATGCCCCGGCTGACAAGGTCCGCCCGAGCCGCGTCGATGTCCTGGACGGCCAGGATCAGGCGCTGCACCGAGCCCGGTTCGCCCGTGGTGACGCCCTTGCCGAAGGCGACCGAGCAGGCCGACTGGGTGGGCGTGAGCTGGACCACTCGGAAGGCATCGCCGACCGCGATGTCGGCGTCCAGCCGCCAGCCGAGGCTCTGGTAGAAGCGTTTGGCCCGGTCGACGTCGGAGACGGGCAGCGTCACGACCTCGAGCTTCATATCGATGGTCCCGGCTTCGGGCATCTGAGTGACCTCCATCTGTCATAGGTCGCCGAGGCGGTCGCCGAGGTCGAGTTCCAGCGGGCCGCGGGTCTGCAGGCCCTGCGCGAACAGGGCGGCCGTGCGGGCCTGGGCCTTGTCGCCGGCGACGAGCGCGCGGAACCGGACGGCGTCGGCGCGGAAGGCGTCGGCGGCGGGCATGGTGATCTGGTTGATGACCCGCTTGGCGGTGCGGATCCCGTCGGCGGGGAAGGAGGCAATACGCCGCGCGAGACGCGCCACGAACGCGTCCAGTTCGGCGTCGGGCAGGGCCCGGTTGATCCAGCCGTACCGTTCGGCCGTCTCGGCGTCGAGGTCGTCCGCGCCGAGGATCGCCTCCATGGCCCGGCCCCGCCCGAGCAGCCGGGCCAGATGCTGGACGCCGCCGGCGCCGGGGGGTGAGCCGACGCCGGCCTCAAGCTGCCCCAGGATGGCATTCTCCCGGGCGGCGAACCGCATGTCGCAGGCCAGCGCCAGCTCGCTGCCCGCGCCGCGGGCCCGGCCGCGGATCTTCGCGATCGTCACGACCGGCAGCTCGCTGAGCTTGTGCCACAGCATGCCCAGCGACGCGTCGTCCGGCCCGCCTGCCCTGG
Organism: Streptosporangiaceae bacterium; assembly: GCA_036758545.1. Classification (GTDB taxonomy): domain Bacteria; phylum Actinomycetota; class Actinomycetes; order Streptosporangiales; family Streptosporangiaceae; genus Palsa-504. Next base: position 2,465 of record DAIOWL010000009.1, read on the forward strand.
CCGCCTCGGCGGTGTACTCGGCGACCTTGGTCAGGTCGACGTGCGGCACGAAGTAGTCCGGGTCGGCGCTTTCCAGCACCACGACCCTGGTTTCCTGCCCGGATTCCAGTTCACCGAGCAGGGAAACCAGGTCGCGCACCAGTTCCGGCCCGATCAGGTTCATCGGCGGCGCGTCAATCATCACGCCGAGCACACCGTCGTCACCCGGGGCGACCCGCAGCGTGGAGAACGCCTGGGTCGTCACTTGGCCGGCAGAGCAGGGGCGAAGAAGTCGATGAGCAGCTGCGTGACGCGCTCGGCCTCGTCGTGGTGCACCCAGTGCGAGGCGTCGGGCAGGCGCTCGACGCGGTCCAGGTTGGGGACGTCGTCGTGCTCGGGCTCGGCGAGCTCGGGGCCGAGATAGCGATCGCGTTCTCCCCAGATGACCAGGGTGGGCGCCTTGACCGTGTGAATCTGCGCTTCGGCCTTCTTGGGCGGAGTCCGTACCGAGGACCGGTAGTAGTCGATCATCCCGGTGGCCGCGCCCGGCTGGGACCAGGCCTCGATGTAGCGGTCGGTTTGCTCCGGCGTGAAGGCCGGGCGGGCGTCGCGCAGGAAGTGCCGGAAGAAATGCCAGTGGTTGGCGTGCACGACGGATTCTGGCAACTCGGGAAGGTCAAAGAAGAAGAAGTACCAGGACTTGCGGAGCTGGCCCGGGTGGTGCAGTCCCTGCGACAGCTTCCGCGGGTGGGCCGCGTTGAGGATGGCCAGCCGGTCCACGACCTCGGGGTGGCTCATCGCGACGGCCCAGGCTATGGACCCGCCCCAGTCGTGACCGACCAGCATCGCGGTCTCGGCGCCGCGTTCGTGGATGAGCCCCTTGATGTCGTCGGCCAGCAGGCTGATGTCGTAGGAGGCGACGCCATCCGGCTTCGATGACAGGTTGTAGCCGCGCGTATCGGGCGCCACCACGCGGAACCCCGCCGCCACGAGCGGTTCGATCTGCTGCCGCCAGGCGTACCAGAACTCAGGGAAGCCGTGCAGCAGGACGATCAGCGGCCCTTCGCCGGCCTCGACGTAATGCAGTCGCACATCACCGATCTCGGCGTAGCCCTCACGAAGTCCGCTGGGCCAGAGTTCTGCCGCCGGCTGGTCCGTCGTCTCATTGGTGCCGTTGCCGGGGTCTTGGGTTGTGCTCATTGCTGCCTCCCTGGGGTGTCAGGGATGACGCTAACTTTCCCAGCCGCTGCAGCGAGCCAGTGGAGAACGCTGGTGGCATCACTGGTCCGCGTCGTCGCAGCCCTGGCCGGGTCCCGTTTACGCCGCGCCCGGGAACCGGGCCCCGCTCGGGCTACGCCTCGGCCTCGGGGATCGGCGGGCCGACGACGCGGAGCCCGTAGCGGGGGCCGAGTTCGAGCCAGCGTGCGATGTCCGCATCCGACACACCCGCATCGGGCAGGCGCCGTTCGGCGGCCGGGATCCCGACCTCGTCGTAGATGTCGAGCAGTCCGCCGGGCAGCGCCAGGGCCAGGAACCGGACGGGCACGGTGCCGGTCGTGCGGAACGCGTGCGGCACCTCCCGCGGCAGGTAGATGAAGTCGCCGGCGGTCATCCGGATCAGCCGCTCACCGGCGCGGTACGTCATCGCGCCCTGGAGCAGGAACCAGGCCTCCGCCTCCCGGGTGTGCACGTGCAGCGGGCTGGCCTGGCCCGGCGGCTGGGTGACGACCGAGGCGCTCAGCAGGCCGGCGGTCTCCTCGGCCCCGACCAGCCGTTCGAACAGCATCCCCATGGCCCAGGTGGCCGGGCCGGTACCGGCCGCGCGGCTGACGACCACATCGGTGGCGGATCCGGACGTGCCTGCGGACAGATTCGTCATGACAGCTCCCCAAAAAATTTGAACCGATAATACTTCGGATGAATATAGCCTGATACGAGCCATGTGTCTTGTCAAGCCGGTTTCAGCTGCTTGACAGGCCGACGAACTTCATCTTACGGTATTTACGTTCATCCGAAGATAGTTCGGATAAAATTTAGGGAGGATCAGATGTGTACCACCAGCCAGACCCGCTCGACCGCGTACGCGGTGATGCAGCGGATATTCGACGAGGGCTTCGCCACCGGCGACGGCTCGGTCGCCGACGAGCTCTGCTCGCCCGAGCTCCTAGACCACCAGTTCGGCACGGCCGGGCAGGGCGCGGATGCGGTCGCCCACGTCAGGGACGCCATGCGGGACGTGCACGGGGCCTTCCCTGACATCACGTTCACGATCGAGGACGCCGTGGAGTCCGGGGACACGATCTGGGTCCGCGTGCGCGGTCAGGGGACCGCGACCGGTCCGTTCTTCGGGCCGCCCAGCGGCCGGCCCGTGGACTTCACCGTGATCGACGTGTGCCGCGTCGTGGACGGCCGCATCGTCGAGCACTGGGGAGTGCCGGACCGCTTCGCGGCGCTCGCCCAGACCGGGGTGCTCGACCGGCTGGCGGCCTGACCGGCGTGACCCGGCCCGCCGGCCGGATGGCCGGCGGGTCCTGTTTGGCCCGGCGCGCCCGTGCGACCACAATGGTCCGCAGGGCTTTCGGATCAACCGGTGGAGGATGG
>DAIOWL010000009.1:5144-21934 GCA_036758545.1 Streptosporangiaceae bacterium
TCAGGCCGTGCCCGCCGAACAGCGCGACTACGTGGCGCGTGTCCGGGATGCGAAGGGTGCCCGGGAGAAGATCGAGACGTACGTCGCGGCCCTGGCCGAAATCCAGCCCCGCCTCGCCCCGGTCTACCTGGCCCTGCGCGACGCCGCCGCCACCGACCCCGACTCCGCCGCGACGTGGCGCGAGATCAGCGACCGGCGGGCCCGCAACATGCGCGCATTTGCCGCCGATCTCCGCGCCACCGGTGAGCTGCGCACCGACCTGTCCGACGACGAGATCGCGGACATCGTCTGGAGCATGAACGGCCCCGAGTACTGGACCCTGCTCGTCAGCGACCGCGGCTGGTCATCCGAGCAGTTCGGCCATCACCTCACCGACGCCTGGCAACGCCTGTTCCTTGCCCGCCCGGGCTGACCGGGCCGGGGCCGGCGGAGTGATGCTGTCGGCGGCGTCGAAGAGAACCTGCTGGAGCGGACGGGGCAGATCGCCGTTCCACACCACGGCCGCCGTGGCCGTCAGCGGGTGATGCTCGAGACCGACCAGCACCATGTCGTGGTTGACCATGGCCCGTGGCAGCCGGATCAGTCCGGGCTGGCCTCCGGCGACGACGCCGGGGCCGGTCAGCACGGCGGTGGGCCGGTCCGCGGTCGCGGCGAAGGCCAGAGCCATCGGCAGCGAATGCCGCACGGGGGGACTGGCGAATTCGAAGCGCGGATCCACCGTCCGCAGCACCCGTGTCCAGGCGTCATAGACTCCGGGGTCCAGGCTGCGCGGCCCGTGGACGACGTCCATCCGGGCCAGTTCGCCGAGGCTGATCGTCCCGCTGCGCGCCGCCGGATGCGCCGCGGGCACCCACACATCGGGCTCGAACTCCCCCAGGCTCATGACTTCGAGCGGAGCGGGCAGTGCCTCGATGCCGTCCGTCAGCCAGCCCAGCCCGGCGTCGGCCCGGCGCTGCGTGATCAGCGCGAACCCGGCGTCCAGCGGGGACTCCATCCAGGCGATCTCCACGTCCTCGGCGGCCGCCGTAGACCGCAGCGCGGACGCGGCCTGGACCGCCAGGGCATCCGGCAGCCCCGGCGGCACGACCACCCGCAGCCGCGGCCGCCCCAGCCCAGCCGCCTGCCGGGTCCGGTTCACCTCGTGGTCCACCAGCGACAGCACGGTGCGGGACGCCTCCAGCAGCACCGCGCCGGCCTTGGTCAGCTGTAGGCCCTCGCGCCGCCGGTGCAGCAACTGGGCGCCCACGAACTCCTCCAGCCGCCGGATCTGCTGGCTCAAGGTCGGCTGGGCGATGAACATCCGCTCCGCGGCGTGCGTGAAACTACCCGCCTCGGACACCGCCACGAAGTACCGCAGATGCCGCAACTCAATAGCCTGCGGCGCCCCAGCCGCCTCAGGCAGCGCGGCCGGCTCCGCCCCATAAGCCGGGTACGTCAACTGTGCCATGGCCACTCCCTGGTTGATTGACTCACTTCAGCATCGCCCTTGCGGCCTCGCGGTCGCGCCCTTGGGAAACCCTGGGTAGGACACTGGTTCTGGCGGCGACGCCACCGGCTTCACGACTGGCGACCCGCCGGTGGCTACCGGCGCCCAGCCGACGTCACTCAGTTTCCTGGGGCAGCGCACTGACCAGCGGCTTCGACAGGTGTCTCGAGGCCTGGGGCGCGCGACGCTCGAGCGCCACGACGACAAGGAAGTCACACGATCCATGCCCCTGCCGGGCCAGGGGTCACCCTGGGCCGCCGGTAGCGACCCCGCAGAAACCCTGGCCAGTACCCTGGTCAGCTTGCTTAGGCCGTCTGCGGCCAGGGGCCTGCTACGTGCCCGGCGTGGACCAGTGGCCGTACCAGTATCCGCTACTGGCTCGCGGAGTCCCGCGATTGCCGAACCTGAGCACAAGACCGAAGACGGTCCCGACTGGCCCAGGAAGCGAGGAAGCATGAAGACAACGTGTGCGCGGCGCGTTCGGCGGGCTGCGTTGTTCGCGGTGTCGGCGGTCGGCGTCGCGGCCACCGTCATCACGGCCGGCACCGGTAGCGCGGTCGCATCCCCCGCGTCCGGCGGTGCCAGCCCGGTCGTGCGCGTTGACGGCGGCCTCATCCGCGGCGCCAGCGCCGCGGGGGTGTCCTCCTTCAAGGGGCTGCCGTACGCCGCCCCGCCGACGGGGAACCTGCGCTGGCGGCCACCGCAGCCAGCGTCGTCCTGGTCAGGAGTGCGGGACGCGACGCGGTTCGGGGCGGGCTGCCCGCAGGCACTGACCGGCAACCCGTTCCTCCCGCCCGGGACGATCAGCGAAGACTGCCTGAACCTGAACGTCTACACGCCGACGCTGCGCCGTGGCAGTGACCGGCCGGTGCTGGTGTGGATCCACGGCGGCGGCCTGGTCCAGGACGGCGGCCGCAACTACGACGGCACCAAGCTCGCGGCGACCGGCGCGGTCGTCGTCACGACCAACTACCGCCTCGGCGCGCTCGGCTTCCTCGCGCACCCGGCGCTCGCCTCCCATGGCGCCGCAGGCAACTACGGCCTGATGGACCAGCAGGCGGCCCTGCGCTGGGTCCAGCGCAACATCGCCCAGTTCGGCGGCGACCCGCGCAACGTGACCATCGCGGGCCAGTCGGCCGGCGGCCTGGCGGTCCTGGCCCAGATGGTCTCGCCCGGCGCCCGCGGGCTCTTCCAGAAGGCGATCGTGCAGAGCGGTACGTTCGCCCTGAACCAGCGGCCGCTGGCGGCGGCCGAGGCGTCCGGCGAGACGTTCGCCCAGAGCGTCGGCTGCCCGGACCAGACCGCGGCATGCCTGCGCAGCGTGCCCGTCAGCAAGCTGGTCGACAACTTCGGCGTCGAGATACCCGGCGTCGTCGACGGCTCGGTGCTCACCCAGCCGATCGGCACGGCGCTGGCCCGCGGCCAGTTCGCCCGGGTGCCGGTCATCAACGGCATCACCCACGACGAGGAACTGCTCTTCGTCGCCGGCCTGGGCCTGACCGTGAGCCAGGGGACGAACATACCCCTGGCCGGAGACCCGACGGACCCCGCGAACTACCAGGCCAACATCGCCAAGGCGCTCGGCGTGACGCTCGCGCGGGCCGCCGTGATCGCGAACGAGTACCCGCTCAGCGCCTACCCGTCGCCGGTTGCGGCCTTCAGCCTGCTCGTCTCGGACGCGAGCTTCGCGTGCCCGGCCCTGCAGGTCGACCGCTGGACCGCCGCGCGCGGCGCCGCGACGTACGCCTACCAGTTCAACGACGACAACGCGCCGCTGAACATCCTGCCGCCGGACAAGCAGCACCTAGGCCTGTCGACGCACGGGACGGAGCTCCCGTATCTCTTCGACCAGCCGAACGGGCCGTTCCCCGTCACCCGCACCCTCACCCCCGACCAGCAGGCGCTCGCCGCCAGCATGCGGGCGGCCTGGGCCAGCTTCGCCGCCAGCGGCAACCCGTCGACGCGCGCCCTGTCCTGGCCGTCGGTCGGCAGCGGGACCAGGGTGGTGTCGTTCGTGCCGCTGCAGTCGAAGGTCACGACCGACTTCGCCGCGGCGCACCACTGCTCGTTCTGGGCCGCCGGATGATCGGGCTGGCCCGTGGATTACCACGACACGTCGGGAAAACGAAAGGACATCGCTGACATGACAACCGACACACCGACGGCGACCACACCCGGACACGACGGGATCGTCGACGAGAAGATCGGCCAGCTGCGCGAGCTGTTCGCCGACGCGCCGGAGGTGGGCAAGAAGGCGCTGGAGAACGTGCTCAGCAGGCTCGCGTCGGACGCGTCCGCCGCGCCGCCGCCGCCGGTCGAGAGCGCCGGCCGGGCCGGGAGCCGGATCGGCAAGGTCTCGGAGCTGACGATCATTGTCCCCTTCGCGCCCGGCGGAGCCCAGCGCCTGCGCGCGTTCCTGCGGCTGTTCGGCGGCAACCTGGCCGGCGCGGACGCGGTCGGCACCGTCCACGACATGCGCTTCGTGTTCCTGGACAACGACACGAGGATGCTCTTCGCCACCGCCTACGACGGCGACTGGGACGCCTACATCGACGACTTCGCGTCGAAGATCCCCGACTTCCTGGACATCATCGACTCCGCCTGGGAGGGCTGGCCCGGGATCCGCAGCCCGCAGGCCAAGGACTACCTCGCGAAGTACCAGGTCACCGCCGAGGGCTGGTACGTCGCCAACGACCTGACGGTGGCCGAGACGCGGCGGCTGACGCGGATCGGCCAGGCGGTGGACCAGTTCCTGGACGCGATCGGCGACTAGCGCGATCACCGAAACGCCATGGCCCTCATCGACCGCCCCGGCGCCGGCCTTCCGCGCGCGCCGGTCACCGTTGAACTCGACGACATCCAGGCCACGGTGCTGCGCTACCGGCCCGAGCCGTACTTCGGCACGCACGTCATGCTCCACGTGGACGAGGCGCAGGCCGGCCGCGAGTTCGTGCGGAGGCTGACTCCTCATGTCGAGTCGGCCTCCGGGTGGTGGCAGGCCGGCCGGTCCTGGATCTCGGTCGCCATCAGCTACGCCGGGCTGGTGGCGCTGGGCGTGCCGGAGGACTCGCTGCAGAGCTTCCCCGAGGCGTTCCGGGCCGGAATGGCCGCACGCGCCGGCCAGCTGCTCGACTACGGGCCGAACGACCCGGAGCACTGGGACGCGCCGTTCGGGAGCGGGCTGATCCATATCGGGGTCAGCGTCTTCAGCGACTCAGAACAGACGTGGCGCCAGACCATGGGAATGGCGCGGCGGCAGTACGAGGGATTCCCCGGCGTCACCGTGCTGATCGAGCAGGACTTCGGCGCGCAGCCGGGCGACCTCAACCCGCTGGGCTACAAGGACCAGATCGGCCAGCCCGCCATCGAGGGCAGTGGCGTCGATTCCCTGCCCGGCCAGGGACCGCCGGTCAAGGCCGGCGAGTTCATCCTCGGCTACCCCGGCCAGGCCGGCGTGCCGCTCCCGATGCCGCGGCCCGACGTGCTGGGGCGCAACGGCACGTTCGCCGGGCTGCGCAAGTACCAGTCCCGCGTCGGGACGTTCAACCGCTTCCTGCGCGAGCACGCCGGAACGGAGCAGGAGCGGGAACTGCTCGCGGCGAAGCTGGTGGGCCGCTGGCGCAGTGGCGCGCCGCTGACGCTCGCGCCGGCGCAGGACGACCCGGAGCTCGGCGCGGACCCGCGGCGCAACAACGACTTCAGCTACGCCGCCGATCCGGACGGCCGCCAGGTGCCGCTGGGCTGCCACATGCGGCGGATGAACCCCCGTGACACCAAGCTGGAGATCCTCACGGACGTGAACGTCCACCGCATCATCCGGCGCAGCACGACGTACGGCGCACCCTACGACCCGGAGGCGATCTCAGCGCAGGACGACGAGACCGCCCGCGGGCTCTACTTCATCTTCCTGTCCGCCAAGGCGATGGCCACCCTGGAGTTCCTGCAGCAGGAGTGGATCAACAACGGCAACTTCATGAGCCTGGGCTCCGAGCGCGACCCCAACGTCGGCCTGCAGGAAGACGGGGCGACGTTCACGATCCCGCGCGAGCCCGTGCGGCGCCGCATCCACGGGATCGAGACATTCAACGTGCTGCGCGGCGGCGAGTACTTCTTTTTGCCGTCCCTGTCCGCTTTGAGATGGCTCGCGGACCTGTAAGAAAGGAGACAGCTCATGGCGGGCTTCGACTACGACGTGCTGATCATCGGCTCGGGGTTCGGCGGGAGCGTCGCCGCGCTCCGTGCCGCGGAGAAGGGCTACCGGGTCGGCGTGATGGAATCCGGACGGCGCTGGAAGGACGAGGACATCCCGAAGACCCAGTGGGACCTGCCGGGCTTCTTGTGGTTTCCCGGCGCGGAGCTGTACGGGGTGCAGAGGATCGAGTACCTCGACGACGTGCTCGTCCTGTGCGGCGCGGGCGTCGGCGGCGGCTCCCATGTCTACGCCAACACGCTGTACGTGCCGCCGAGGAAGTTCTTCGACGCGCCGGAGTGGGCGGGCATCACGGACTGGGCGGACGAGCTGGCCCCGTATATCGACCAGGCGAGCCGGATGCTCGGCGTCGTCCGCTACCCCTACCTGCCCACCGACGTGGACCGGTACATCCACCAGGTCGCGGTCGAGATGGGCCGAGGGGAAACGTTCAACAATGCTCCGGTGGGGGTCTACTTCGGCCGCCCGGGCGTCGAGGCCGACGACCCGTACTTCGGCGGCGCCGGACCCCGGCGCACCGGCTGTATTTCGTGCGGCAACTGCAACAACGGCTGCGGGCACAACGCCAAGAACAAGCTGACGACGAATTACCTGTACCTGGCCGAGAAACTCGGCGTCGAGGTCCACGACCTGCATGAGGTGTACGAGCTCACACCGCTCGACAGTGGCGGGTTCGAGGTCCGGACCCGTCATCCCGGCTGGGCTCAGCGCGCGGCGCATCTCCATCACCGCGCCTGGACCGCCGGTCAGGTCATCGTGGCCGCGCACGCCTACGGCTCGGCCAAGCTCCTGCACCACATGCAGCACACAGGGCGCCTGACCGGCCTGTCGAGCCAGCTCGGACAGCGGGCACGGACGAACTCCGAGCAGCTTCTGGCGGTCACCAGGACCCATGAGCAGTGGGAGAACGACCCGGAGAAGATCCGGCTCACGCCGGGAGCGGTGTCGATTACCTCCGGCGTCTGGCCGGACCCGGTGACCAGCATCGAGCCGGTCTACTGGGGGGTCGGCAGCGACCTGTTCGCGTTCCTGGTGAACGAGCACCGCGATGGCGCCCAGCAGCACCCGACGGCGGCGTGGGTGAAGGAGCTGGCCGAGCACCCGGGCCGGGTCCTCGGTTACGACGACGCGCGCCACTGGTCCGAACGGACCGTCATCATGTTGTGCTCGCAGACGACGGACACCTCGATCGAGCTGTACTGGGACGACGACCGGCTGCGGAGCCGGCACGGGGCCGGCGCGGCGCCCGCGGTGCACATCCCGGTCGTCGAGAAGTTCGTCGGCCGGCTGGCCGAGAAGATGGGCAGCCGCGAAGGCGCGCTGCTCTTCGAGATCATCAACCGCGGCGCCTCGGCGCACTTCGTCGGCGGGATCCCGATCGGCGACAGCAGCGACAGCGGCGCGGTCGATCCCTACCTGCGCGTGTTCGGCCAGCCCGGACTGCACGTCATGGACGGCAGCGTCATGCCGGCCAACCCCGGGGTGAACCCGTCCCTGACGATCACGGCTCTGGCCGAACGGGCGATGTCGCTGTGGCCCAACCAGGCAGACGCGGACACCAGGCCGCCGCTGGGCTCCGGCTACGAGCGCGTCGGCCCGGTCATGCCGCACCGGCCCATGGTGCCCGCCGGCGCTCCGGGCGAACTGCGGCTCGACGCGAAGAAGTCCGACGTCATCCCCGAATTCCCCTACTGAACGGGCCCTGGCGATAAGGAGAAGACGATGACTGAGCTCAGTGCTGATGCCTTCCGCACGGTGGGTCCGGATGACGCGATCCCCGACGGTTTCGTCGTCCCGTTCTATCTGAGCGACCGCAAACTACGGATCTCCGTGGCACATGTCGGCGACCATCTTTACGCGTTCGACGATCTCTGCACCTGCGCCGGCCGCTCGTGCCCGCTTTCGGGCGGCCTGCTCACCGGGACCATGATCATGTGCCAGTGCCACGGCTCAGAGTTCGACGTCACCACCGGCGCTGTGGTCCGCGGTCCGGCGGCTCGGCCGCTCGGCGTGTACGAGGTGCAGGTGGCCGACGGCAGCATCCGTATCCGGGCCTAGGCCGCGGGGCGGTCCGGGCCGAGCTGGTCCAGCGCGGTGCCCAGCTCGCGGCGGGAGCCGATGCCGAGCTTGATGAAGATCTTGCGCAGGTGCCATTCGACCGTGCGCACGGACAGGAACAGCTGGGCGCCGATCTCGGCGTTGGTCCGGCCGTCGCGGGCCAGCCGGGCGATATAGGCCTCCTGCGCGGTCAGCGCGGTGACCGTCCCGACGGTGCGCGCGCGTACCGTCTCGCCGGTAGCGGCCAGCTCGCGCCGGGCCCGTTCGGCAAATGCCGCCAACCCCATCGCGTCCAGCATCTCGTGCGCGGTCCTCAGCTGGCTTCGGGCGTCGGCGCGCCGGTTCTCCCGCCGCAGCCATTCCCCGTAGAGCAGGTGAGCGCGGGCCAGCTCGACGCGGATCTGGGGCCGGTCAAGCCGGCTGATCGCCTCCCGGTAGCCGTCCTCGGCCTGCGCGCTGTCACTCAGCAGCGCGCGCGACCTTGCCGCCAGCCCCAGCGCCCAGTCAGTACCGGCCGGGCTGGTCGTCTCGGTGAGGCGGCGGTAAGCATTGGCCGCGGTCTCCGTCATCCCGCTGTGCACGGCCGCCTCGACCAGCTCCACCAGAGCCCACCGATAGAAGCCCAGGTCCCCGTGGTACTCGGCGGCGCGTTCCGCGGCAGCCACAGCATCACGGGGCAGGCCGAGACCGTTGCTGAGCACCGCGCTGGCCCACTCGGCGCACGCTATCCCGTATCCTTCACCGCGCTGGGTCACGTCTCGCATGATCGAACTGATCAGCGCGGCCGCGGTTTCCTGGTTGCCGCGGAACGCGGCCAGGCTTAGCGCACCGTAGTGCCAGGGCGGGTTGCCGGTGGCATCTTCCACGGTCCGGGTCTCGTCGAGCAGCGCGGCCGCGGCGGTCAGCTCGCCGGCGAACAGGAGCGGGCGTATCCGGCGGTCGAGCGCGAGCGGGAGTTCGGCGAGCGCGCCGAGCTGCCGGACCAGCTGGATATAGCGCCGGGACAGCCGTTCCCACGGTTCGTCGTCCCACACGTGAGAGGCCATCACGCAGGCCAGCCACAGCCAGTGCGGCTCCTCGTCGGCCGACGTGCTCGTCTCGGCGGCGGCCACCGCCTGTCGCAGCAGCGGCAGGGCGGCCGCGTACCCCTGGGTGAAGAGCGCGGTCAGGCCGTCGAGGAGGAGATCGGGCGGGCGCGGCCGGTTCGGGGGCAGAGGCGCCGCCGCGGCGACGCGGGCCACCTCTATGGTGCTGCAGCCCGGGCCGGCCAGGCGCCCGGCGAATATCGCCGCCGCCATGGCGTCTAGGTAGGTGGCGCGGGCCAGGCTGATGTCGATCTCCTCCAGCCGCTGGGCGGCCCGCAGCAACAGCAGCGGGGCATCCCCGCCCCGGCTGGTCGCCGACACCAGCCGGGCCCGGACCAGCTCCAGGCGCGCCTGTTCCTGGTCGCTGAGCGGCCCGGCCTCCGCCATGGCCAGCAGGTCCCGCGCCGCGCCGGACGCCCCGGCCTGGACCTTGGCCTGGGCCGCGGCCAGCGCCCGCCCGGCCCGCCGCGCCGGTTCGCCGGTCAGCAGCGCCGCCCGCTCCAGGAACGCGGCCGCCGCGGCTACCCCGCCGCGGGCCTGCGCCCGGCCCGCCGACCGTTCGAGCTCGGCGGCGACCTCCTCATCCTTATCGGGCACGGCCTGCGCCAGGTGCCAGGCCCGCCGGTCCGGGTCAAGCCGGGAGTCGGTCACCGCGGCCAGCGCCGCGTGCAACTGCTGCCGCTCGGCCCGTGACGCCGACCGGTAGGCCGCCGAACGGGCCAGCGGATGCCGGAACCGCACCCGGCCGTCGAACTCGACCAGCCCGGCCTCCACCGCCGGCGCACCCGCCTGGACACCGATGTCCAGCCGCCCGGCCGCCCGCCAGAGCAGCGACCGGTCGCCGGACGGATCAGCCGCCGCTAGCTGCAGGAGCCGTCGGGTCTGCTCCGGCAGGGCGTCCAGCTGGCGGCCGAAGCTAGCCTCGATCCGGCCGGTCAGCTGCGTGGCAGGCAGGCCGAACCCGCCCGCCAGCTCGGCCGGGGTCAGCCCGCGCGGCAGTTCCAGCAGCGCCAGCGGGTTGCCGCGGGTCTCGGCCACGATCAGGTCGCGGACCCGCGTGTCCAGCGGCCCGGCCAGCGCCGAGTCCAGCAGAGCGCGGGCGTGGTCAGCTCGCAGCCCTTCGACCACCAGCTCGGGTTGCCCGGCCAGTTCGACGCCCGGGTCGCGAGCCGAGAACACCAGCGCGACCGGGTCGGCGGCCAGTCGCCGCGCCACGAACCCCAGCGTCTGCTCCGAAGCCTGGTCCAGCCACTGCTCGTCGTCGATCAGGCAGATCAGCGGCTGGTCCCCGGCCACCTCGGAGAGCAGGCTCAGCACGGCCAGCCCGACCAGGAACCGGTCCGGGGGCGGGCCCGCGGCCAGGCCGAGCGCGGTTCGCAGTGCGTCGCGCTGCGGCGCCGGAATCCGGTCGAGGTGGTCCAGCATCGGGGAGCACAGCTGATGCAGGCCGGCGAAGGCCAGCTCCATCTCCGAGTGCACGCCCGTCGCCCGCGCAATCCGGCATCCGCCCGCCCGTTCGGCCAGATAATTGAGCAGCACCGTCTTGCCCACGCCCGGTTCCCCGCGTATCACCAGCACCCGGCTCTCACCCGCCCGGACCGCGTCAACCAGCCGGTCGAGCACGTGGCGTTCGCCGTCCCGGTCGGTCAGTCTCGTCGCTGTCACCGGGCTGCCAGCTGAGCAGCGGCGATGATGGCGTCTGCGCTCTGCCTGATGTCCTCGGCGGTGGTGGCCCAGCCGGAGACGCTGATCCGCATGGCCGGGCGGTGCTGCCACACGGTCGGCCCGCACCAGCACGTTCCGTCTTGCTGGACGGCCGCGATGAGGGCTTGTGTCTGGTCGTCGGTGGCCGCCCGGACGAGGACCTGGTTGAGCACGACGTCGTTCAGTATCTCCAGGCCGGCCTGGCTGAGGTAAGCGGCCATCGTCTGCGCATGGCGGCAGCTGCGCGTGATGAGATCGGTCACGCCCTGCCTGCCGAGCGTGCGCAGGACCGCCCAGACCTCGACCTGCCGGGCGCGCTGGGAAGACTGGGGGGTGTGATTCGTGGCCTCGAAACCGGTATCGGGGGGCAGGTAGGCCGCGTCCGTGGCGAAGCTCCGGCGGAGGTCCCCGGGGCGCCGGACCAGGGCGATCCCGCTGTCATACGGGACATTCAGCCACTTGTGCCCGTCGGTGGCCCAGGAGTCGGCGTCGGCCAGGCCAGCGGTCAGGTGAGAACGCGACGGATCCGTCAGGGCCCACAGGCCGAACGCGCCATCCACGTGTACCCACGCCTGATGCTGCCGGGCCCACTCCACGATGGCCGGGAATGGGTCGAACGCGCCGGTATTCACCTCGCCCGCCTGGGCGCAGATCACCACCGGGCCGGTCACGTCCTCGGGAAGGCAATCGGCGCGCATCCGTCCTTGATCATCGGCCGGGACCCGGCGCACCCGGTCCCGCCCCAGCCCCACCAGGCCCAGCGCCTTGAGCACCGTGGAATGGGCGTACTCTCCGATGACCACGGTCAGTTCCGGTGCCCCGAACAGCCCGTCGGCCTGCACGTCCCAGCCGGCCCGGGCTAGCTGGTGATCGCGCGCGGCGGCCAGGGCGGTGGCGTTGGCCATGGACGCCCCGGACACGAACCCGGCCGCGGTCCCGGCCGGCAAGCCGAACAGCTCGGTCAGCCAGCCGGTCACCACCTCGTGCAGGCGGGCGGCCACCGGCGACATCACCGGCAGCGCCACGTCCTGATCCCACGCCGTGGCCAGCCAGTTCGCCGCGACCGCCACCGGATAGGCGCCGCCGATCACGAACCCGAAGTACCGGCCGCCCGCGCTCGCCACGGTGGCCGCTGATCCCGCCTCGTCGAGCAGGGCCAGGGTCGCGGCCGGGTCTCCCGCCGCCTCCGGCAACGGCTCGTCAAACCGGGCCAGCCCGGCCAGCGCGGCATCGTCCGGGGCGACCGGGCGCTCATCGAGGCCGACCAGGTAGCGCCCGGCCCGCCCGGCCGCATCAGCCAGCAGCGCCTGGACTTCCGAACTGGCAAGGAAGGACATGACCGTAGTCTGGCAGCCCGGCACGGACCCTGGCCATAACGGGCCCGCCCTGCGGTTACGGGCTTCCTCCCATGCGGCTGATCAGGTCGTCCTTGGTGACGCCGTACTCGGCGAGGAAACGCTCCGCGAAGTTGTACTCGACCGAGTCGGGCAGCACCCGGCTTGCCTCCTCGGCCAGGTCCGGCAGCGCCGCCGTCCGCAGGATGCCAACCACGTGCTCTCGTGTGACCTGCATGGTTCACCAGCCCTCTGCCTTGCTGTTTTCCAGGGCCTCGACCGCGCCGAACAGGCTGCGGAGCCCGGCTTCGTAGCGCTGCTCATCCGCCGGATCGGTGAGCCACTGGTCGATTGGTACGCAGGCCTCTTCCGGCGGGCTGGTCTCGACCTCGATCAGCTCTGCCCTGACAGTTACTTCCAGCTCGTCCAGGAAGACGTTATCGCTGGTCGGGATGCTCATGTTTCCTCCTGTTACTTGCCGATGGCACCAGTGTCGCGCTCGCCCGCGGGGATCGCTTCCGTGGAAATCCCTAGTGGATCCCCGCGGACACTGGACTGCCGCTCGGGATCGCCCTGGGGACTTCGACGGATGCGAGCGCCGTGCCACAGGAGGGACGCTGCGGATAACCCATCCGAAACGGAGCCGAAAGGAAACGAGATGAAGATCGTCGTAATCGGCGGAACCGGCCTGATCGGGTCGAAACTCGTCACGAAGCTGCGCGCGGCTGGCCACGACCCGCTGGCGGCATCGCCCGCGACGGGCGTGGACATCATCACCGGCAAGGGACTGGCCGAAGCGCTCGCGGGCGCCCAGGTCGTCGTCGACGTGTCGAACGCGCCCAGCTGGGGTGACGCGGAGGTGATGGACTTCTTCCAGACCTCAGCGCGCAACATCCTCGCCGCCGAGACCGCCGCCGGGACAGGCCACCACGTGGCGCTGTCGGTCGTCGGCACCGAACGGCTGCAGGGCAGCGGTTACTTCCGCGCCAAGCTCGCCCAGGAGGAAACGATCAAGGCCGCGGCCATCCCCAGCACGATCCTGCGCGCGACGCAGTTCTTCGAGTTCGTCGGTCGCATCGCCGATTCCAGCACCCAGGACGGGACGGTTGCGCTGCCGCCTCTGTACTTCCAGCCCGAAGCGGCCGATGACGTAGCCGCCGCCCTGGCCGACATCGCCGAGGGCGCGCCGGTCAACGGCACCGTCGAGCTGGGCGGGCCCGAACGGTTCCGGCTGGACGAGCTCGTCCGGCGCTTCCTGAGCGCGACCAACGATCCGCGGCACGTCGTGACCGATGTCCACGCGCCCTACTACGGCCTGGAAGTCACGGATGAGCGCGTCCTCATCCCCGGCGACAACTCCCGCATCGGCGCGACCCGCTTCGCGGACTGGCTCAGCCATTCCGCGCCGGCGAACTCCGGTTCACACCAGTCCGCAGGAGCCTCCGCATGAAACCGTGAGCACCCCGCGCTCGCCCGCGACGCCCACTGCGAGAATGAGGTGATGCCGCACTTCATGCCAGGAGGGCAGAGGGATTAGCGCGTTGCTGGGCCGAGCAGTGGAGACCGGCGCGCTGGAGGGCGTGCTGGCGGCGGTCCGGGACGGGCTGAGCGGGGTGCTGGTGCTGCGGGGTGAGGCGGGCGTCGGCAAGACGGCGCTGCTGGACTGGGCGGCCGGGCAGGCCGAGGAGATGCAGGTAGCCCGGGTAGCCGGTGCAGAGGCCGAGATGGACATGGGTTTCGCCGGCCTGCATCAGTTGCTGATCCCGTTCCTGGGTGGTTTCGAGGGGCTGCCCGCGCCACAGCGACAGGCCCTCGGGTCGGCGTTCGGGCTGGTGGACGGCCCGCCGCCGGACCGGTTCCTGGTCGGCATGGCGGCTCTGACGGTGCTGACCGACGCAGCGGCCGTGCGGCCGGTGCTGTGCCTGATCGATGACGCGCAGTGGCTGAACCAGGTGTCGATCGAGGTGCTCGGATTCGTCGCCCGGCGCCTTTACGCAGACCGGGTGGGCATGGTGTTCGCCGCCCGGGAGGGCGAGGGACGGGCCGTGGTCCTGGCAGGACTGCCGGAGCTGACGGTCGGCGGGCTGGAAGAGAAGGCGGCGCAGGAGCTGCTGGCGACGTCGGCGGGCGGGCAGGTTGACCGGCAGGTGAGCGGGCGCATCGTGGCCGACACGGCGGGTAACCCGCTGGCGCTGGTCGAGCTGGCCGGGGAGCTGACCGCCGCCGAGTTGTCGGGTTCGGAGCCGCTGGACTGGCCGCTGCGGTTCGAGGGCCGTCTGGACGAGCTTTACCGGTCCCGGGTGCGGGCGCTGCCCGGCGGCGCGCAGACGCTGTTGCTCCTGGCGGCGGCCGACCCGACCGGGGAGCCCGCGCTGGTCTGGAACGCGGCCAGGAACCTGGGTATCGATCCTGAGACGGGCCAGGCTGCGGGGGTGGAGCGGCTGGTGTCCTGGGAGCCGCGGGTACGGTTCCGTCATCCGCTGATCCGGTCGGCGGTGTACTACGCCGCTCCGGCCGCGGCGCGGCGCGGTGCGCACCAGGCACTGGCCGCGGCCACCGATCCGGGCGTTGATCCGGACCGGCGGGCCTGGCACCTGGCCGAGGCGGCGGCCGGCCCGGATGAGCAGGTGGCCGCGGAGCTGGAACGGTCGGCGGACCGGGCGCGCGGCCGGGGTGGCTGGGGCAGCGGCGCTGCCTTCCTGGAGCGGGCGGCCGCGCTGACCCCGGATGAGGATAACCAGGCCCGGCGGATGCTGGCGGCCGCCGAGAACCGGCTGGCGGCCGGGGAAGCGCCGGCGGCGCGGGCCCTGCTGGGCCTGGCGGCACCGCAGCTGGTCGATGTGCTGGCCCAGGCGAGGGCCAGGCGGCTGGAGGGCCAGAGCTTGTACGCGGCCGGGCAGATGCCCGAGGCTACGTCGGTGCTGCTCGACGCGGCGCGGATGCTCCAGCCGCTCGATATCCGCCTGGCGCGCGACACCCTGCTGGACGCGTTCGTGGCGGCACAGTTCTCAGGCGGGGCCTGGATGGCCGAGTTCCTGCAGGCGGTCCGGTCAGTGCCGAAGGTAGCGGACTCCCGAGCGAGTCTGGCCGACCTGCTGCTGGACGGCTTCGCGGCCGTGGGCGAGCGCCGCTACGCCGATGGCGCCGTGCTGCTTCGCCGGGCCATCGCGCCGCTGGCGGCCGGTCAGTCGATCTCCGACGACGCCCTGCCGCACCTCATGGCCGTAGGCCAGGCCGCCGGCTTGCTGTACGACGACTCGGCCCGGTACCAGATGGAGAAGCGGTGGGTGGCGGAGCTGCGGGGCCGGGGCGCGATCGCGGCGCTGCTTACCGCGCTCGGCATCCAGCTGAGCGTCCAGGTACAAGAGGGCCGCTTCGCGGACGCCGAGGCCACGCTGGCGGAGGGTCGGGCGCTGTCCGAGGCGACAGGTTACCGGGCCATCCTGGGCGCCTATACCTGGCAGGAGCTGTGGGCTCTGGCCCGGCAGGGGCGGGAAGCAGATACCCGCCAGCTCGCGGCCCGGATGCTGCGCGAGTACGCCGGGATAGGCAAAAGGTACGAAGTCCTGAGAGTGCACGGAGCGCTGGCCACGCTCGAGCTAGGCCTGGGCGACTACGCCGCCGCGGTACACCACGCGCTGGAGGCTCTCCCACGGGAGAACATACTGGGCTTTGCTGCATTCGCGGATGTGGTCGAGGCCGGAACCAGGTGCGGGGAGCGCGATTCCGCGACGGCTGCCCTCGAGGCCTTCACGCCGTGGGCGCTGGCGAGCGGGACCGACCTGGCCCTCGGTCTGCTAGCTCGCAGCCGGGCGCTGCTGGCCGACGACGACCATGCCGAGGCGGAGTACCGGCTGGCCGTCGAGCACCTGCAGCGCTGCAGGCTCGTCCCGGAGCTGGCCCGGGCACACCAGGTGTACGGGGAGTGGCTACGCCGCCAGCGCCGTCGCCGCGATGCCCGCGACCAGCTTCGCCGCGCCTTCGAGATGTTTGACGAGATGGGCATGACGGCTTTCGCGGGCCGGGCCCGGGCCGAGCTGCGCGCTACCGGCGAGCGGGCCCGCCCGCGCAGCCTCGGGACCGAGGAGGTGCTCACGGCGCAGGAGGCGCAGGTCGCCCGGCTGGTCGCCGAGCGGCTGTCCAACCGGGAGATCGCCAGCCAGCTGTTCATCAGCGCCCGTACCGTCGAGTACCACCTGCACAAGGTCTTCCGCAAGCTCGGCGTCACCAGCCGGGTACAGCTCGCCCGGACCTTCGCGGATCACAAACAGACACCCGCGTGGCAGGACTGACGATCGGCTTGCCGTGCCCGCGTCCCCGCTACGGCGAGTACTCGACACCGAGGCGGTCGTCGACGTCGGTGACGCCAGCCGCGGACCAGGCGGTGGCCACGGCGTGATCGTGCGCGGCCCAGGAGCTGACCGTGCCGGACAAGATCACCAGCCCGCCGGAGAAGGTCTCGACCGAGAGCCGGTCCGCGTCCAGCACGGCATCGCGCCGGAACGCGCAGCCGATGGCGTCCGCTGCGGCACGCGCCCCGGGAGCCTCGGCCACGGCGATGGCATTGCCGATGCCGGCCACGCCGGGCACGCTCGCGGTGCGGGACTCGGCCGCCTCGCGCTGGTAGTGCCACTGCACCGTGCCGGTCAGGGTGACGAAGCCGTCCCGGGCCTGCGCATCGACGGTCATCGGCACCGAGGTCTCCAGCATCAGCGCTTCCAGGACGTCGCCGCACAGGTCCTCATCGTCGCGCCGGTCCCGGTCCGGGAGCTGCACCCGCAGTTCATTGGCGACCCGGGTGACCCCGCGGACGCGGGCGGCGGCGTTGCCCCCCGCCCGCTTGTGCCGCAGGCTGGCCACGGTCCCGCGCAGCGTGACCAGGCCGCCGGCGGCCGATACCTCGATCGCCGAGC
>DAIOWL010000010.1:0-4179 GCA_036758545.1 Streptosporangiaceae bacterium
CCCCGCGGACCGGCCGGCCCGGCGACGGGCGCCCGGCACGCCGGGCCCCCGGGTCCGGCCACGACCCAGCGTTCCAGCCTGATCCGATCCAGCGCCGGAATGGCGGTCGGCACCCTGGTCTCGCGGGGCACGGGCTTCCTGCGCACCCTCGTCCTGGTCTACGCGGTCGGCATCGGAGCGCTCGGCAACGCCTACAACAACGCCAACACGCTGCCGAACACGGTCTATTACCTGATGCTCGGCGGCATCTTCACCAGCGTGGTGGTACCGCTGCTGGTCCGGGCGGCCCGGCGCGACCCGGACCGGGGCGAGGCCTACGCGCAGCGGATCTTCACCCTGGGCGCGCTGGCCCTGCTGGGGGTCACCGTGCTGGCCACGCTGCTGGCCGGTCCGCTGGTGAACCTGTACGCGCCCAGCATCAACGGCCCGCCGGGCAGCCACCTCGCCGCCGAGCACAACCTGATGGTGGTGTGGGCGTACTGGTTCATCCCGCAGATCTTCTTCTACGGGATGAGCTCGCTGATCGGGGCGGTCCTGAACACCCGGGGCCGGTTCGCCGCGCCGATGTGGGCGCCGGTCGTGAACAACCTGATCGTGATCGTCGTGGGCGCCCTCTACTTCGTCACGGTCGGCGTGAACAAGGAGCCGTGGACGATCTCCCCGGGCGGGGTCCAGCTGCTCGGGCTCGGCACCACCCTCGGCGTGATAGCACAGACCGTGGCGCTGTTCCCGTCGCTGCGGGCGGCCGGGTTCCGGTGGCGGCCCACGCTCGGGTTCCGGCCCGGCGAGGTGTCCGAGATGGGCCGGATGGCCGGCTGGATGTCGGTGTACGTGATCACCCAGTGGGCCGGCAACCTGGTCGTCCAGATCCTGGCCAACAAGGCGTCGTCCGGAGTGAACGGTTACTCGGCGTATTCCATCGCCTGGCAGCTGTTCCAGCTCCCGTACGCGATCGTCGGCATCTCGGTGATCACCGCGCTGCTGCCGCGGATGAGCGAGCACGCGAGCGCGCGCCGGTATTCGCTGGTCCGGGACGACTTCTCGATCGGTGTCCGGCTGGCCTCGGTGCTCGTGGTGCCGGCCGCGATCTACCTCGGCGTGCTCGGCGGCCCGCTGGCTGAGGTGCTGTTCTCCTACGGCAGCACCTCAGCGGCGCACGCCAGGTACGTGGGCGAGGTCTTCGGCCTGTTCGCCCTGGGCCTGGTGCCGTACATGCTCACCCAGCTCCAGCTGCGCGTCTTCTACTCGTTCCAGGACAGCAAGACCGCCGCCTTCGTTGGCGTGATCACCATGGTCTTCGGCATCGCCGCAGCGCTCACCGCCGAGTCCTTGCTGCCCGCGGCCCAAGTGGTGGCCGGGCTGGCCATCGCGTACGGATTCGCCAACGTGGTCGGGACGGTGGCCGGCTGGGCGCTGCTGCTGCGCCGGGTCGGCAGCCTGGACGGGCGGGCGATTGCCCGGAGCCTGACCCGGATGCACCTGGCGACCGTGCCCGGAGTCATCTTCGCGCTCGCGGTCATGGCCGGCGCCGCCCACGTCCTGCATGACCCCAGCCCGGCCTACGGACTCGTGGTCACCGTCGTCGGTGGCGGCGGCGCGATCGCGCTCTACGCGCTCTGCTCCAGGTCACTGCGTGTAGCCGAGTTCGGATTCCTTATGAAGACGATGGCGGCACGGTTCGGTAGCCGGGGAGGCCAACACTAAGGGGCCGGCATTAGCATGGGTGGCAACCTATGAGCACATACACGTCGGAACCCGGAACCCGGCTGGCAGGACGGTACCGTCTCGTCGACCAGGTCAGTTCGGGCACCGGCTGGACGTACTGGAAAGCCACGGACGAAACCCTCGCCCGTTCCGTCAGCGTGCTCACGTTCGCGACCGGTTTCCCCCGGGTGACCGAGACGGTGACCGCCGCCCGGACCGCGAGCCGGCTCGCCGACCCGCGCTTCTCCCAGGTGTTCGACGTGGAGGACGGCGAAGAGCTGGCCTACGTGGTGCTGGAGTGGGTGGCCGTGGAGTCGCTGCTCGACATGCTCTCCGAGGGCCCGCTCGATCCGCCCCGCGCGGCCTCGATGATGGTGGAGGCAGCGCGGGCGATCGCGGCCGCGCATGAAATCGGCCTGGCGCACCTCAGGCTGAACCCGGCCTGCCTGCACTGGACGGTCGGCGGCGGGGTGAAGATCGCCGGGCTCGGCATCGACGCCGCGCTGGCCGGGCCGGACCCGGAGACCCTGACCGCGGCCGAGGACGGCGCGGATGACCCGGAACTCACCGACACGCAGGACCTGGCCCGGCTGCTCTACGCCGCGCTGACCGGCTACTGGCCCGGCTCCGCCGGCTCAGCGCCCGGACTGCTGCCGCCCGCGCCGGAGAACGGCTCCGGCCTGTGCACGCCGCGTCAGGTGTCCGCGGGCGTCCCGGCCGGCGTCGACGAGGTGACCTGCCGGGCGCTGTTCCAGGAGCCGAACCGGCACGGGCCGGCGCTGAGCACCGCGGCGACCTTCGCCGAAGCCCTGGCCAGTGCCGCCCCGCCGATGCCGTTGCCGTTCTCCACCGCGGCCGGGCCAGCCTGGACCGCCGCGCCGGGATACGACTACCAGCCGGACGGGTCGACCAACCCCTATCCGTCGCCGGATGCCCCGCCGCACCCGGGGTCACATCCAGGACCGCACCCCGGGCCGCGCCGCCGGCCGGGCGGCGGCCGCAAGCCGCCGGGCGAGCGCTCCGCCGCGGCCCGCGCCGTCATCGCCACCGTGATCGCGCTGGTCCTGGCGGCGGTCGGGGTGGCCGCCTGGTCGATCAGCCGGGGCCTGCACCACTCGCCGACCCCGGCGCCGAGCCAGACGCATTCGCCGTCGCAGAGCGCGGCGGCGGCCGCCGTGCCGCTCACGCCGGCCAGCGCGACCGTCTACAACCCGCTCGGCAGCAGCGACGATGATGACCCCTCCGACGCGGCGAAGGCGATCGACGGCAGCGCCAGCACGTTCTGGCATACCAGCTACTACCTCGGCCATCAGTTCGGGAACCTGAAGAAGGGCACCGGGCTGATCCTCGACATGGGCAAGCCGGTGCGGCTGAGCCAGCTGAAGGTCCAGTTCGGCACCAGCTGCTGTGCCCACGTCCTGATCGAGGTCGGCAACAGCAATACGTCCAGCACCGCCGCGCTGAGCACGTTCACCCCGGTGCAGAGCTCGAGCGCCGCCCAGGGCAGTACCACCTTCAACGTGACCAAGCAGGCCACCGGCCGCTACGTGCTGATCTGGATCACCGACCTGCCGCCCCTGGCCGGCAGCCCGGGCCGGTACGAGACGATGATCTACAACATCACCGCGCGCGGCTTCACCTCGGGCTGATGCGGCATGCCGGACGAGGGCGCGCCAGCTGACCATGAGCTGCTCCGTCGGCACGTGGCCGGGGACGCGGACGCGTTCGGCGAGCTGTTCCGCCGGCACCGGGACCGGCTGTGGGCGGTGGCGCTGCGCACGGTGTGCGATCCGGATGAGGCCGCCGACGCGCTCCAGGACGCCATGGTCTCCGCCTTCCGCCGCGCCGGCGACTTCCGCGGCGAGTCCGCCGTCACCACGTGGCTGCACCGGATCGTGGTGAACGCGTCGCTGGACCGGCTGCGCCGCCGCGCCGCCAGGCCCGCCCTGTCGACAGGGGACGAGCAGGCGTTCGAGGCCCTGGTCGCGCAGGACGGTGATCCGGCGCGCACCTCGGATACCAGGCTGGACGTGAACGCCGCGCTGCGCCTGCTGCCACCGCAGCAACGGGCCGCGCTCGTGCTAGTCGACATGCTCGGCTTCTCGGTGGCAGACACCGCCGCCATCCTGGACACCTCGCCGGGCACGGTGAAGAGCCGCTGCGCCAGGGCCCGGGCCCGGCTGCTGCCGCATCTCGTGCACCTGCAAGGGAACCGATCGGCCGGCCAGAGCGTCTCACCTGCGCAGGGAGGCGACACAGCATGAGGGGGCAGATGACCCATCTGGACACCGACGTCCTGGCCGAGTTCCGCGCGGGACTCATCACCGGCTGGCGCGGCGTCAGGATCACCGCGCACCTAGGCGGCTGTGAGCGCTGCACCGCCCTGGACGAGCAGCTGGCCGGGGTCCGCTCGCTGCTCGCCTCGGTCCCGGCGCCGACCCTGCCGGACAGCGTGGCCCAGCGGCTTGACACGGT
>DAIOWL010000010.1:4279-9696 GCA_036758545.1 Streptosporangiaceae bacterium
GCGGTGCCGCGGGGGATCGCGCGGGCCGGCTTCTCCCTCGTGACCGGCCAGCGGAACCTCACCCGTGCCAACCTCGCGCAGCAGGTCAGGACCGAGCTGCTCGTGCCGCCCGCGGCCCGCCGCACGCAAACCCCGCCTCCGCAGCTACGCGGCTGCGTAACCAAGCTGGCCGACGGCCACGCGCTGGAGCTGGTCGAGAGCGTTCGATTCGAGGACAGGCCGGCCACCCTGGTCGTCGCCCGCACCGGCGCGAAGGACACCGTCTGGGTAGCGGCCCCGGACTGCTCGGACACTCATCGTGATGTGCTCGCCACGACCACCCTCACATCGGGAATCTCCGGGCCCTAGTATCGGTTCACTGGAGTGCCAGTCAGATGAGGGGTTGATAACGGTTGGCAGAGGTGACTGAAGTCCGGAACGTCATCGTCATCGGGTCCGGCCCGTCCGGTTATACGGCGGCACTTTACGCGGCTCGCGCCGAGCTGAAGCCCTTGGTCTTCGAGGGCTCGGTCACGGCCGGCGGCGCGCTCATGCAGACCACCGACGTGGAGAACTTCCCGGGCTTCCCGGACGCCATCATGGGTCCCGAGCTGATGGACTCGATGCGCAAGCAGGCCGAGCGGTTCGGTGCCGAGCTGCTGTCGGATGACGTCATCGCGGTCGACCTGACCGCGGACCCCAAGGTGGTCAAGACCGAGAGCGAGACCTACCTGGCCAAGGCCGTGATCATCGCCACCGGTTCGCGGTACAAGGAGCTCGGCGTGCCGGGCGAGAAGCAGCTGGGCGGCCACGGGGTCTCCTGGTGCGCGACCTGTGACGGGTTCTTCTTCCGCGGCCACGACATCGCGGTCATCGGCGGCGGCGACTCGGCCATGGAAGAGGCGATGTTCCTCACCAGGTTCGGCAAGTCGGTGACGGTGATCCACCGGCGTGACACGCTCCGCGCCTCGAAGATCATGCAGGAGCGGGCGTTCGCCAACCCGAAGATCACGTTCGTGTGGGACAGCGAGGTGGTCGAGGTCCTCGGATCGGACAAGGTCACCGGCCTGCGGCTGAGGAGCACCAAGGACGGCACCGAGCAGGTGCTGCCGGTGACCGGTGTCTTCGTGGCCATTGGTCACGACCCGCGCTCGGATCTGTTCGCCGGGCAGCTCGCCACCGACCCCGACGGCTACCTGCTGGTCGACCAGCCGTCGACGCGCACCGCCATCGAGGGCGTCTTCGCGGCCGGCGACGTCGTCGACCGCACCTACCGGCAGGCCGTCACCGCCGCCGGCACCGGCTGCGCGGCCGCGCTCGACGCTGAGCGCTGGCTGGCCAGCAAGGAAACCTGACCGCGAGCACTGGGTAAGGCACGGCGCAAGCGGGGCAGAAATTATTAATCGCAAGTCAAAGGGGTGTGATCGCAAGTGGGCGCGACCAAGGTCGTGACGGACGAGACCTTCGAGACGGAGGTCCTGAAGAACGACAAGCCGGTCATCGTGGATTACTGGGCCGAATGGTGTGGCCCGTGCCGCATGGTCGCCCCGGTGCTCGAGGAGATCGCCACCGAGTACGCGGACAAGATCGCCGTCGTAAAGCTCAACATCGACGAGAATCCCGCGGTATCGCAGCGTTACGGCATCATGGCCATTCCGACCATGAACGTGTTCTCCGGCGGGCAGGTCGTCAAGCAGATCGTCGGGGCCAAGCCGAAGTCGGCTATCCTCCGCGAGCTGGCCGAATATATTTAATCCTGTTCGCACCCGAACGGATTTAACGACCCCTCAGGGTCCTGCGAGCGCCGGTCATACCGGCCGCAGCGCACCCTGGGGGGTCGTCGGCGTCATGGACCCAAGCAGCCGTTCCAGCGCCACCTCGACATCCTCCCGCCAGCTCAGCACGGTCCTGAGTTCCATCCGGAGCCGCGGGTAGTGGTGGTGCGGGCGCACCGTCTTGAACCCCACCGCGAGCAGGTAATCCACCGGGAGCATGCAGGCCGGGGACTCCCAGCGCCGGTCGCCGAAGGCCTCGATGGCGCGCACGCCGCGCCGGGTGAGGTCCTTGGCCATGGCCTGGATGAGCATCCGGCCGATGCCGCCGCCGGCGAATTCGCTGAGCAGGTGCGCGGTCATGAAAAGGACCGCGTCCGCGCTCACCGGGCTGGTCGGAAAGGCAATCGAGCGGGGGACGTACTGCGGCGGCGCGAACAGCATGTACCCGGCGGGCACGCCATCGACATAAGCGATCTTGCCGCAACTGCCCCACTCGAGCAGCACGGAAGAAACCCAGGACTCCTTCTCGAGTTCCAGGTCGCCGCTTTCCTCGGCCCGCTCCCGGCTAACTGGGTCAAGTTCCCAGAAAACACATTTACGGCACTTCACCGGCAGGTCGCCGAGATTATCCAGCGTAATGTTGACGATACGACGTGACATCCTGTTCCCCGGCTTCCCCGGCAGAATCCACAAGCGTGACCGGGAGATACCCCGTATCCTGGCATGATACTCAAGGCCGGGGCCCCCTGTGGGGGCCCCGAGGGGTTTGGGGGGCGCCAGCCCTCCCCCAGGGGTTTGGGGGGCCGGGCAGGCCCCCAAGAGCAGGGGGGTCTGGGGGGGGATCGTCCCCCCGAGACAACAGGGAGAGGCCGTGACACCAGAACAGCAGCCGATATCGCAGCCGCAGCGAATCGACCGTTACGTCGGCCAGTACGCCGAGCGGGCGGTCGGCATGGTGGCTTCGGAAATCAGGGCGCTGTTCGCCGTCGCCGCCCGGCCCGAGATCGTATCGCTGGCCGGCGGCTCGCCGTACGTGGCCGCGCTTCCGCTCGACGTCGTCGGCGACATGATCGGCCAGCTGATCGCCGGACAGGGCGCGACCGCGCTGCAGTACTGCACCGCCCAGGGCGACGTGGGGCTACGGGAGCGCATCTGCGATGTGATGGCGCTGGAGGAAATCCGCGCCCACCCCGACGAGGTCGTGGTCACCGTCGGCTCGCAGCAGGCCCTGGACCTGATGGCCAGGATCTTCATCGATCCCGGCGACGTGGTGCTGGTCGAGGCTCCGTCCTACGTGGGCGCGCTGGGCGCCTTCGCGTCCTACCAGGCCGACGTGGTGCACGTGGCCATGGACGACGACGGGCTGATCCCGGAAGCCCTCGAGGAGGCCATCCGGCGCACCACCGCGGCGGGACGCCGGGCCAAGTTCCTCTACACCGTGCCGAACTTCCACAACCCTGCCGGGGTCACCCTGGCCGCCGGGCGGCGGCACCGCATCCTGGACATCTGCCACCGGGCGGGCTTGCTGGTCGTCGAGGACAACCCGTACGGCCTGCTCGGTTTCGACGGTGAGCCCATGCGCGCGCTGCGGGCCGACGACACCGACGGGGTGGTGTACCTGGGCACGTTCTCCAAGACCTTCGCCGCGGGCGTCCGGGTCGGCTGGGCCGTCGCACCGACGGCCATCAGGGAGAAGCTGATCCTGGCCGCCGAGTCGGCCGTGCTCTGCCACTCCAGCTTCTCGCAGCTGACCGTGCGCGAGTACCTGAATACCCAGCCCTGGCACGAGCAAGTTAAGGACTTCCGCGAGCTCTACCGGGAGCGCAGGGACGCGACGCTGCGCGCGCTGGCCGGGATGGTGCCGTCCGAGTGCCACTGGACCCGCCCGGCTGGCGGGTTCTACGTCTGGCTCAGGCTGCCGGACGGGATCAACTCCAAGGCCATGCTGCCGCGGGCGATCTCGTCGCGGGTCGCCTACGTGCCCGGCACGGGCTTCTACGCGGACGGTTCGGGCGGCCAGTACGCCCGGCTCTGCTATTCGCTCCCCGACCCGGACCGCATCGGCGAGGGCATCCGCAGGCTCGCCGCGGTGATCGAGACCGAGATGCAGCTGCGGGATGACTTCGGACCCATGTCGGCACCCTAGTTAAGGCAGTTTTTCAAAATCATGAGCGATCTTGAGCGCATTGTCGTCCTGGCCGGCGGCCTGTCCCCCGAGCGGGAGGTTTCGCTCCGGTCCGGAGATCGGGTCCGTGACGTCCTGGCCGAGGCCGGCATCCATGCGGTCGTCGCGGACGCCGACGCGGCGCTGCTGTCGATGCTGCGCGCCGACCCGCCCAGCGCCGTGTTCCCGGCCATCCACGGGGTCTGCGGCGAGGACGGCGCGATCAGGGAGGTACTCGGGCTGCTCGGCGTGCCGTACGTGGGCTCGGTGGCCAGCGCCTGCCAGATGGCCTTCGACAAGCCGACGGCCAAGGCCCTGACCGCGGCCGCGGGACTGGTCACGCCGCCGTCGGTGACCCTGCCACGGGAAACCTTCCACGACCTCGGCGCGACCGCGGTCATCGACCTCATCGTGGCCAGGCTCGGGCTGCCGCTGTACGTCAAGCCCTCCCGCGGCGGCTCGGCCCTGGGCGCCGGGGCGGTCCGCACCGCCGCGGACCTGCCGGCCGCGGTGCTGAGCTGCTTCGCCTACGGCGACACCGCGCTGATCGAGCGGTTCATCTCCGGTACCGAGGTGGCGGTGGGCGTGATCGACCTCGGCCAGGGCCCGCAGGCGCTGCCCGCGGTGGAGATCGTCCCCGGCGAAGGCGAATACGACTACGCGGCCCGGTACACCGCGGGCAAGACCGAGTTCTACGTTCCGGCCCGGCTGCCCGCCGCGGTCGCGGACGACGTGGCGAGGATCGCGATCGCCGCGCACACCGTGCTCGGCCTGCGCGACCTGTCCAGGACCGACCTCATCGTGGACGCCGACGGCACGCCATGGTTCCTGGAGGTAAACGTCGCCCCCGGGATGACCGAGACGAGCACGCTTCCGCTGGCGCTCGAGGCCTCGGGCCATCCGTTCGGCCGCACCTGCGTCCATCTACTCGAGCAGGCGGCCGCCCGCGGCGCCTGAGCCCTTAGGCTCGTGGGCATGACATTTCCCAAGAGCTTCGGCAGTGACAACCATGCGGGCGTTCATCCGGCGGTCTTGCGCGCGATCACGGACGCGAACCCAGGTGACGCGGTTGCCTACGGTGCCGATGGGTGGACCGGGGAAGCCACCGCGGGACTGCGCGAGGCCTTCGGCGCCGACGATGCCTTCCTGGTGCTGAACGGCAGCGGCGCCAACGTTCTCGGGCTGAGCCTGCTGCTGCGCCGGCACGAGGCGGTCATCTGCGCCGAGTCCGCGCACATCAACACCGACGAGTGCGGCGCGCCGGAGCAACTGGTCGGCACCAAGCTCCTCACCGTGCCGACGGCGGACGGGAAGATCACCCCGGAGCTCATCTCGGAGAAGCTGTCTGGACGCGGCGACGATCATCGCTCTCAGCCGGGAGTGGTCGCCCTCACCCAGTCGACCGAACTCGGCACCTGCTACACGCTCGCCGAGATGCGGAAGATCGCCGACTTCTGCCACGCCAGCGACCTCCGCCTGTACCTGGACGGGGCCCGGCT
>DAIOWL010000010.1:9796-13073 GCA_036758545.1 Streptosporangiaceae bacterium
TCGCCGACTTCTGCCACGCCAGCGACCTCCGCCTGTACCTGGACGGGGCCCGGCTGGCCAATGCGGCCGCCTCGCTGGACTGCTCGCTGGCGGAACTGGCCGAATGCGCGGATGCGCTCAGCTTCGGCGGCACCAAGAACGGCGCGATGGGTGCCGAGGCCCTGATCGTGATGCGGCCGACCCTGTCCGCTGACGCGCCGTACCTGCGTAAGCAACTGCTCCAGCTCAGCTCCAAGCTGCGCTTCGTGGCCGCCCAGTTCAACGCGCTCCTTCACGACGACCTATGGCGCATGAATGCCTCTCATGCCAACGCCATGGCCCGGCTTCTCGCCGAGGGTGCGGCCAGTGTCGACGGCATCGATATCGTCCATCCCGTCCAGGCCAACGCGGTCTTCGCCCGGCTCCACCCCCGCCACATAGCGGCTCTTCAGGAGAACTGGACGTTCCATGTCTGGGATGAGGAGGACAACGTGGTCCGCTGGATGACTGCCTTCGACACCACAGAGGCCGACGTGGACGCCTTTCTTGATGCCATTCGATCGACGGCCGGCTCGTAGCCAGATCCCGGCAATGTTTCCCGTGTAACATGACGGTGAAACAACGGGGGTGGCCATGCCAACGCAGTTCGAAATCGGGTTTCTCGTCGGACTTCTGGTCGGAGAAGGCCACTTCGGCGGCGACGGCCGCCAGGCCCAGGTAACACTGCGGATGCATGTCCGGCACGAGGCGATCTTCCGGAGGCTGGAGCGGACCTTTCCCGGCGGACGCCTCTATGGCCCGTATCACCACGGCGGGCGAGACTACCTTCAGTGGATGGCTCGTGGCCCTTACCTCCGCGACGAGCTCGTGCCGCTCCTTGACCGATGGCTCTCGCCTGATCTCGACCGTCATAGCTTCGACCGGTTCCAGCTGATGAAGGCCCGTTACCCGCAGGTGACGGCCGATCCCGCGGCACCCGGCGAGCCGGACGGGCCGTCAGGTTCCCGGCGCACGTCTCCCGCAGCGCCCGCACCCGGCGTGCCCTCTCCCTCTCCCTCTCCCTCGCCCGGCAAGCCCGCTCCCTCGCCCGATCCGCTTGCTGATCTGTTCACGCAGCTTCGCGAGACCTGGCCCCCCTAGATGCCTGCATCAGGTGCCGCAGCTGTCACAGCGCCGGTGATTGCGTGTCGCTGCACCCGTCATGAGGGGTGTGGTGACACGCAATGATCCGTCCGGCTGCCGGAGCCTGCCCTGGCAGGGCTGGCGGGACGGGTGATCTAGCGCCGCGCTATCCGGCGCGGCGTGCTACTCGGCGGGCTCCTGCTCGGGCGCAGCCGGGTTCATGACCTTGACGATCCGTTCCAGGTCATCGATCGAGGCGAACTCGACGACGATCTTTCCCTTACGCTGCCCCAGTTCCACTTTGACCCGGGTCTCGAACAGATCAGACAGGCGGTCGGCCAGGTGACGGAGGCCGGGTGCGGTCGGCGACTTGACGCCGGTGCGTACCGCGCGGCGCGGCGGCGAATCGTCTGAACCGACCGCGACGATCTCCTCGACGGCGCGGACCGACAGGCCCTCGGCCACGATGCGACTGGCCAGGCGCTCTTGTGCTTCGGGACTATCCAGGCTGAGCAGGGCCCTGGCGTGGCCGGCACTGAGCACGCCCGCCGCCACCCGCTTCTGGACGACAGGCGGCAGGTTCAGCAGCCGCAGGGTGTTGCTGATGTGCGGTCGGGAGCGGCCTATCTTGCGCGCCAGTTCCTCGTGGGTGGCGCCGAAATCGTCAAGAAGCTGCTGGTACGCGGCGGCCTCTTCGAGCGGATCGAGCTGCTGGCGGTGCAGGTTCTCGATCAGGGCGTCCCGGAGGAGCTCGTTGTCCTGGGTCTGCTTGACGATCGCGCCGATCTCGGTCAGCCCGGCGCGCTGGCTGGCCCGCCACCGCCGCTCGCCCATGATGAGCTCATACCGGCCGGGCCCGGCCGTGCGGACGACCACCGGCTGCAGCAGGCCGACCTCGCGGATCGACTCCGCGAGCTCGTCGAGGGCCTCTTCGTCGAAGGTCCGCCGTGGCTGCCGGGGGTTCGGCGTGATCGCCGAGACCTCGATCTCCCGGTAGTGAGCGCCCAGGACCTCTACCGGCACATCGGCCGAATCGGCGGATCCGGCCGCCTGCGTGGCGGAGTCCGGTCCGCGAGCGGCATCACTGTCGGCTGGGCGCGGCGATTCCTGGATGAGCGCGCCGAGTCCCCGGCCTAGTCCGCGCCTTTGCTGAGCCACTGCCTTCTCCCCGATCTCGCCGTGCCGTTCCCGCCGCCCTAGCGCGCGCCGACCGACTGCAGCGCCAGCTCGTGCGCGGCTTCGGTGTACGCGATCGCGCCGCTCGAGGCCGGGTCGTAACTGATCACCGACTGGCCGCGGCTCGGTGCTTCGGACACCCGGACGCTCCTCGGGATGATAGTGCTCAGTACCGAGGCGCCGAAATGCGCACGCACGTCATCGGCCACATCGGAGGCAAGCCGGGTGCGGCCGTCGTACATCGTCAGCAGAACGGTGGAGACATGCAGTCCCGGGTTGAAGTTGACCCGCACCAGTTCGGCCGTGTTCAGCAACTGCTGGACACCCTCGAGAGCGTAGTACTCGCACTGGATCGGCAGCAGCACCTCCTCGGCGGCCACCAGCGCGTTCAAGGTCAGCAGGCCGAGCGACGGAGGGCAGTCGACCAGGACGTAGTCCAGGTTTGACATGTCATACGCCTTCAGCGCCCGGGCCAGCCGCAGTTCCCTGGCCACCACCGGGACCAGTTCGATCTCCGCCCCGGCCAGGTCGATGGTGGCGGGTGCGCAGTACAGGCCGGTCATCTCCCCGGCCGGCCGGACAACATCGGCCAGCGGCCGGCCATCGACCAGAACGTCGTACACGGAAGGGACCCCGATGTGGTGCGCCACATCCAGGGCGGTCGACGCGTTCCCCTGCGGGTCGAGGTCGACCACGAGGACGCGCGAGCCGTGCTCGGCCAGGCTGGCGGCCAGGTTCACCGCGGTAGTGGTCTTGCCGACGCCGCCCTTCTGGTTGGCGATGGTCATGATCCGGCAACGCGGAGGTCGCGGCCAGGCCTGGCGGCCACCACGTACCCCGACGGCCGCCTCCGCGGCCCGGGCGATCGGAGTGTCCGCTGGATCCGGCGGGATATCGGGGACGACCACGGCGCTGGTTTTACGTGAAACCGCCGTTGCTGCCTGGTCCGGGCGCTGGGCGCCGGTCCCGGACCCGACGGTCTCGCGAACCTCGCCACCAT
>DAIOWL010000010.1:13173-15012 GCA_036758545.1 Streptosporangiaceae bacterium
CTCCGGCCAGCCGAGGCCGGTTCCAGGGGCCGCGCTCCGGGCCGCCGCCGATGGATTGGCCGTGCCCGGCGGGTAATAGCTGAGCGCCACCTAATGCCCTGCCTCATGTAGCGAAGAACCGCACGACGGTAGTCGCAGGATCGACCTTACCTTGCCCCGCCCGCACAACCTTGGCGCCGCGAGCACCAATCCGCCGCAGCACCGGGCGGGCCTTTCTGAGCTCGGCATCGGCTGTCTGTCCCTTGATCGCGAGCACCAGGCCACCCGGCCGGACCACGCGCACCGCCAATTCGGCCAGCCGGTCCAGCGGTGCCACCGCCCGTGCCGTGGCCACGTCGGCCCGCAGGCTGGCATCCTCGGCCCGTCCCCGCAGCACGCTCGCGTTGGCCAGGCCGAGCTCCGCCACGGATTCGGACAAGAACCGGCAGCGTCGCTCCATCGGCTCGAGCAGCGTGACGGTCAGTTCTGGCCGCAGCATGGCCAGCACGATGCCGGGCAGGCCAGCGCCGGAACCGATATCCACCAGGGTCCGGTACCGGCTGCCGATGAGCTCCGCCACCACGGCACAGTTCAGCAGGTGCCGGTCCCACAGCCGGGGCACCTCGTGCGGACCGATCAGGCCCCATTCGACCCCGCGGGTAGCCAGCATGCCGGCGAACGCGCGGGCCTCGTCCAGTGCGGGCCCGAACACGGCAGCCGCGGCCGGAGGAGGCGGCGGCGCACCGGGCGACTGGATACCGGGCGACTGAGCACCGGGCGGCGTCTCCGCCGCAGCGTCATCATCTTCTACGAAATCAGTATCGATAGCCATGCCAGCACGATCCTGGTTATCGAAATCGCGATTATCTACCATCCGGGCGTCACACCGCCGGGTAGACCACCACTCGCCGGTTCGGCTCCTCGCCCTCCGACTCGCTGCGCTGGCCGGCCGCGGCCACCGCGTCGTGCACGATCTTCCGCTCGAACGGCGTCATGGCGGCCAGGGTCTTCGACTCGCCGGTGCGCGCGACCTCCTCGGCTACGCTCTGGCCGTAGTCCGCCAGCTCGGCACGACGGCGGGCGCGGTAGCCGCCGATGTCGAGCATCAGCCGGGCCCGGTTACCGGTCTGCCGGTGCACGGCGAGCCTGGTCAGCTCCTGAAGCGCCTCCAGGACCGCACCGTCGTCACCGACCAGCTCGTCCAGCGTCGCGCCGACGACCGACACGATCGCCCGGTCGCCCTCGACATCCATGTCGATGTCGCCGTCGAGGTCCGCGATGTCCAGCAGGCCTTCCACGTAGTCCGCGGCGATGTCGCCCTCAAGCTCGAGGTCGCTCAGCTGGGTACTGGCGTCGGCGTCCTGGCCGTCCTCGGCTCCGTCGAGGACTTCCTCCGCGTCGGTGACCTCCACGTCCTGCTGGCTCACGACCGGACCTCCCACTGTGTCTTTCCCGTCACCGCTTGCCCGACCGCTTGCTTTTCGCCTGCCGCACCGGTTGCTGCCGCACCACCTTAGCGGCGGGCACGTCGTCCTGGGGCTCGGGTTCGGCTTTCGCCCGGCCTAGTCGCAGCAGCCCGCGCATTCCCGAGCCGTTCTGCCCGGTGGCCGGGGGGGAAGCGGTCGCCGCCGGGCGGGACGCCGTCCCGGTTCGCGCCGTGTCGGCCCGCGTGTTCCCGGTCGAGCCGGAACCCGATGCGGTAGCGCCCTTGGCCCGGGCCGAAGCCGACCCCGACGCGGCCGTCTGCCGACCGCTCGCCGTGCCGTTACGCGACCCGCTGGGCGCCGTCTTGGCACCCCCCGCTGCTGTCCTGGCACCCGATGCCGTCTTAGCACCCGATGCGGTCTTGGCACCCGCCGC
>DAIOWL010000010.1:15112-21893 GCA_036758545.1 Streptosporangiaceae bacterium
CCCGCGGCGCCGACGTCCTCGGTGGTCCAGTTCCTGAACATGAAGTACTGCTGGCCCAGCGTCCACAGGTTGGTCGTCACCCAGTAGAGCACCAGGCCGTACTGCCAGTACAGCCCGGTCAGCGAGAAGAACGGCACGATGTACTGCATGAACTTCTGCGACTGCGCCATCGGGTTGTCCGGGTCGATGTTGGTCTGCATGAGACCACGCTTCGCGCTCTGCCGGACGGTCATGAACGTCGTCGTGGCGCTGACCACCACGGTCAGCGCGATAATGATGGCCACGTGCAGCGACGGCGCGGGGTGCGCGAACAGCAGCTTGTCGTCCAGGTGAACGCCGAAGATGGTCGTCGCCTTGGCGCTTACCACCACCGGCTCGGTGAACCCGTACTGGAGCGGTTTACCCGGCTTCCAGTCAGCGATGAACCGCAGCACGCTGAACAGCGAGAAGAACACGATCATCTGCGGGATCATCGGCAGGCAGCCCGCCAGCGGGTTGACCCCGTTCTCCTTGTAGAACTTCATCGTCTCTTCGTTGAGACGCTGCTTGTCGTTCTTGTACTTCTTGCGCAGCTCCATGAGCTGCGGCTGGTGCTTGGCCATCTTCCGCTGGGCGTTGACCTGCTTGACGAACAGCGGCACCAGGCACAGCCGGATCAGCATGACCAGGATCACGATGGACAGGCCCCAGGCCCACCCGGAGGAATCGCCGAAGATTCCGCCGAGGACGGAATGTATCCGCATGATGACCCAGGCGACCAGGTCATTCAGCGGGTTAAGGATGGCCACCTGCTAGCTCCTCGCGACCTTGGGTTTCCTGGCCGGCACCGGATCATAGCCGCCGGGATGGAAGGGATGGCACCGGGCGATACGCGCCACCGCGAGCCAGAGCCCGCGGGCCGCACCGTGTTCGGACAGGGCGGCAAGGGCGTATTCGCTGCAGGACGGCGCGAACCGGCAGCGCGGCCCGAGCAGCGGGCTGATGAACCGCCGGTATCCCGCGATGGGGAGCATCAGCAGCCGGGCCGGCACCGTACCTTTACCTGGAGCGGTGCGGACCGGATCCTGTTCAGTGTCTCTTGCTGGCATTACCGACGCGCGTCCCAACCTGCCGCCGCAGCAACCTGCTGATCACCGAATCCAGATCTGCGGCGAGATCCGGATGGCTTGCGTGCGCGGCCGCGGCGTTCGCGCGCACCACAAGAAGGCTACCGTCAGGCAGCGACTGAAGGTACCCGCGCATAAGCGCGCGAAGCCGCCGCTTGACGCGGTTCCTGGTGACCGCCGGGCCAACCGCCCGGCTCACCACAAATCCTACCCTGGCCGGCTCCTGCCGGTGCCGAACGTCCTCGCGGACCAGCAGGTGACCTACCATCAGGGGCCGGCCCGCACGGGTCCCGGTGCGCACGGCCAGCGTGAACTCCGCGCCGCGGCGCATCCGGGACTGGGGCGGCAGGATCAGGCGCTCAGCTTGTCGCGGCCCTTGCGCCTGCGGGCGGCGAGGACGGCGCGGCCGGCGCGGGTGCGCATGCGCAGCCGGAAACCATGCGTCTTCGCGCGGCGCCGATTGTTCGGCTGGAACGTGCGCTTACTCACTGGAGCTCCAGGTAGGGATCATGTCGCGGGCACGCTCGAAGGCGGCGTGCGGTTCTCGGATTCACCACAGGCTACCATCTGGAACCCCGCCGTTTGCCTCGCGCGCCCCGCTGTGGCGACTTAGGCTGTGGAAAGCTATTCTCCCCATGCTGCCGCAGTCACGGTATGCAGCGGGGATGCCACGTGCACAACATGTGGATTGCTTTGTGGATCGTGAGCGCGGCTCGCGACGTGGGGATGCGAGGGGAGCGCACAGGTGGCAAATTCGGACCTGGCAGAAGTGTGGGCACGATCCCTCGACGGGCTGGCCGACCTGCAGATCCAGCCGCACCAGCGGGCCTGGCTGAAACTCACCCGGCCGCTCGGCCTGGTGGAGAACACCGCCCTCATCGCGACGCCGAACGAGTTCGTCAAGGAACAGCTGGAGACCCGGCTGCGCGCGCTGGTGACCCAGGCCCTGTCCCAGCAGCTCGGCCGCGATATCCAGCTGGCCGTCACCGTCGACCCGGCGCCGCAGGCCGCGATGCCCGGGTCCGGGCCTGGCCAGGATCTCGGCCCGGGAACGCCGGAGCCGCCGCCCCGCCTGCACGGGGTGGGGCTGCAGGGACTGGATGAACCTCAGGTCGCCGAGGGCGACCTCGGCCCGCGGCCCGCGGTGCCGCACGCACACCCGGCGCACGACGGCGGGATGCACAACGCCGGCGAGCACGCCCGCCAGGATCAGGGCCGTCCCGGGGGGCCGGGCGGGATCCAGCCTGCGGCCAGGCTCGGCGGCACCCGGCTGAACTCCAAGTACACGTTCGAGACGTTCGTCATCGGCTCGAGCAACCGGTTCGCGCACGCGGCCGCGGTCGCGGTCGCCGAGGCGCCGGCCAAGGCCTACAACCCGCTGTTCGTCTACGGCGACTCCGGGCTGGGCAAGACCCACCTGCTGCACGCGATCGGGCATTACGCGCAGACCTTGTACTCCGGCCTGAAGGTCAGGTACGTCAGCTCGGAGGAGTTCACCAACGACTTCATCAACATGATCAGGGACGGCAAGCAGGACGGCTTCCGCCGCCGCTACCGCGACGTCGACGTGCTGCTGGTCGACGACATCCAGTTCCTGGAGAACAAGGAAGGCACCCAGGAGGAGTTCTTCCACACCTTCAACACCCTGCACAACGCGAGCAAGCAGATCGTCATCTCCAGCGACCGCGCCCCCAAGCGGCTGGTCACGCTGGAGGACCGGCTGCGCAGCCGGTTCGAGTGGGGGCTGCTGACCGACGTCCAGCCGCCCGAGCTGGAGACCCGCATCGCGATCCTGCGCCGCAAGGCCATCCAGGAGGGCCTGAACGCGCCACCCGAGGTATTGGAGTACATCGCCAGCCGGATCTCCACCAACATCAGGGAGCTGGAGGGCGCGCTGATCCGGGTGACGGCCTTCGCCAGCCTGAACCGCCAGTCGGTCGATCTCCAGCTGGCCGAGATCGTGCTCAAGGACCTCATCCCCGAGGCCCAGGGGCCGCAGATCACCGCGGCGACGATCATGGGCCAGACCGCCTCCTACTTCGGGCTTTCCATCGACGACCTGTGCGGGACGTCCAGGTCGCGGGTCCTCGTCACGGCCCGGCACATCGCCATGTACCTGTGCCGCGAGCTCACCGACCTGTCGCTGCCCAAGATCGGCCAGCAGTTCGGCGGCCGCGACCACACCACCGTCATCAACGCCGACCGGAAGATCCGCTCCCTGATGGCGGAGCGCCGGTCGATCTACACGCAGGTCACCGAGCTAACCAACCGCATCAAGCAGCAGGCGCGAACGAGCTGATGCGGCGATCGCTCGCTAATGCGCACAGTTTGTGGACAACATTGTGGAAGAGTTTCGGATAACCGGGGGACAACTAGTGGCAAGCCCGTTCGGCACCATCCGGCGGCCACAGGGCAGGTCCCTCCGTCCCCTGGCCAGGCACATGCCCTGTGCGCAGAAGATGACCGCTGACCTGCGGGAAGAGGGGTTCTCCCCAGAATCCACCGTACCTATGACTATGACGGTTCTCTCAATAAGAAAAGAACAACACCAAGTAGGCCCTGTGTGCACTGAGACGAGGAGACCCGGGGGGCCGACAGCCACCACGGCCCTACCCGCTTCCCCATGCACCGACACCCTGTATTCTCCACGGACCTATACCAGGAGGCAGTTCCCGTGAAGCTTCAGGTTGAGCGCGATCATCTGGCCGATGCCGTGGCCTGGACCGCGCGTGCCCTGCCGGCCCGTCCGACCGCCCCCGTGCTGGCCGGGATGCGCCTGCACGCGGGGGCCGAACTCACCCTTTCCACGTTCGACTACGAGGTCTCCGCACAGGCCACCGTGCCGGTGATCACCGACGAGGAAGGCGCGGTCCTGGTGTCAGGCCGACTGCTGGCCGAGATCGTGCGGTCGCTGCCCGCCAAGCCGGTCGATCTGGCCACCGACGGAACCCGCGCCACCCTGAAGTGCGGCAGCGCCACCTTCACCCTGGTCCTGCTGCCGGAGGAGGAATACCCGACGCTGCCCGACATGCCGCCGCTCACCGGTTCGGTGGGCAGCGACGCGCTGGCCTCGGCCATCGCCCAGGTGGCCATCGCGGCCGGGCGGGACGACACGCTGCCCGCGCTGACCGGCATCAGGATCGAGATCTCCGGCGACAGGCTCACCCTGGTCGCCACCGACCGGTACCGGCTGGCAGTCCGCGAGCTGCGCTGGAACCCGACGCAGCCGGACCTCAACACCGCCGTGCTGGTTCCCGCGCGGGTGCTCGGCGACACGGCCCGGGCCCTGACCTCCGGAGCGGAGGTGTCGATCTCGCTCGGCGGCGACAGCCTGATCGGGTTCGCCGGGGCCGGCCGGCAGACCACGACCCGGCTGCTGTCGGGTGAGTACCCCAAGTACCAGTCGCTGCTGCCGAGCGAGTTCAGCGCGACCGCCGAACTCCCCGCCGCCCCGCTCGCCGAAGCCGTCAAGCGGGTGGCCCTGGTGGCCGAGCGCAACACCCCGGTGCGCCTGGCGTTCAGCGCTGGGCAGCTGGTGCTCGAGGCCGGCGCCTCAGAGGATGCGCAGGCGGTGGAGGTCGTCGAGGCGGCGTTCGACGGCGAGGACCTGCAGATCGCCTTCAACCCGCAGTACCTGCTGGACGGCATCGGCGCGATCGACTCGGACATGGCCCGGATCTCGTTCACCTCGCCCACCAAGCCCGCCGTCGTCACCGGCAAGAGCGAGGGAGACCCCGACTACCGGTACGTGCTCATGCCCATCCGTTCGGCCGGTTAGCAAGAGAGCCGTACGCTCGATCTGTGCACCTCACCCGGCTCGCGCTGACCGACTTCAGGTCCTATCCCGAGCTCAGCCTCGAGCTCGGGCCGGGCGTGACCACGTTCAGCGGCCCGAACGGGGAAGGCAAGACCAACCTGGTCGAGGCGATCGGCTACCTGGCCACGCTGGGCAGCCATCGGGTGGCCACGGACGCGCCGCTGGTCCGGCGCGGCGCTGACCGGGCCGTGCTGCGCGCCGCGGTGACCGGGGCGCAGGGCAGCACGCTGATCGAGATCGAGCTCAACCCCGGCCGGGCCAACCGGGTCAGGCTGAACCGGGCGCCGATGCCGCGGCCGCGGGACGTCCTCGGCGCGCTGCGCACGGTGCTGTTCGCGCCCGAGGACCTGGCCCTGGTCAAGGGCGATCCCGGCGAGCGGCGGCGGTTCCTCGACGAGTTGCTGACCGCCACCGCGCCGCGCTACGCCGGCGTCCGCGCCGACTACGAGCGGGTGCTCAAGCAGCGCACCGCGCTGCTCAAGTCGGCCGGGTCCAAGGGAAGCCTGCGCGGTGCGGCCCGCGAGGCGATGACCTCGACCCTGGACGCCTGGGACGCGCAGCTGGCCCGGGCCGGCGCGCCGCTGCTGGCCGGCCGGATGCGCCTGGTCGCCGCGCTGCGGCCGCACCTGACCGCGGCTTACGAGGCGGTCTCCGGGGGTCCGGCGGGCGAGGCGTCGGGAATGAATTACCGCAGCTCAGCGTTGGAAAATAGTGATGAGTTCGATGAAATCGGTGCACTGGAGACGGCGCTGCTCAAGGCACTGGCCGGGGTCCGGGCCAGCGAGCTCGACCGGGGCGTCTGCCTGGTCGGCCCGCACCGGGACGAGCTGGAGCTGGCTGTCGGCGCCCTGCCCGCCCGCGGGTACGCCAGCCACGGTGAATCCTGGTCGCTCGCGCTCGCGCTGCGGCTGGCCAGCTTCGCGCTGCTCCGGGAGGGCCGCGAGGACCCGGTGCTGATCCTCGACGACGTGTTCGCCGAGCTCGACACGGGCCGCAGGGACCGGCTGGCCGGGCTGGTGGCCGGGGCCGAGCAGGTCCTGATCACCGCCGCGGTGCCCGCCGACATCCCCGAGGTGCTGGTCGGCGCACGGTTCACGGTCTGCGCGGGCGTGGTCGCCGGTGAGGGCTAGCGCCGCGGACCCGGACCGGTCCCGGCTGGCGGTCGAGGCGCTGGCCGTAGCCAGGGCGGACGCGCGGGCCCGCGGTGACCGGCCGGCCGGATTCAATGATTCCGAACGGTCCGGGGTATCCGCCCCCTCACGGGCGGACTCGCCGACGCCGGGCGGGCGCGCTTCGACCGGCCGCGGACGCCCCCGCCGGGACGACCCGCAGCCGCTGGCCAGCGCGATCGGAGGGTTGCTCGACACCGAAGGCTGGCAGCAGCGGGCGGCGATGGGCTCGGTGTTCGGCCGGTGGGCCGAGATCGTCGGCGCGGACCTGG
Source organism: Streptosporangiaceae bacterium (assembly GCA_036758545.1). Classification (GTDB taxonomy): domain Bacteria; phylum Actinomycetota; class Actinomycetes; order Streptosporangiales; family Streptosporangiaceae; genus Palsa-504. The sequence goes on from DAIOWL010000010.1 coordinate 21,477, forward strand.
CCGCGCACACCCGGCCGGACAGCTTCGCCGACGGCGAGCTGGCCGTGACGGCCGACTCGACCGCCTGGGCGACCCAGGTCCGGCTGCTCGCCACGGTGCTCGTCAAGCGGCTCAACACCGAGCTCGGTGACGGGTCCGTCCGCCGGGTCAAGGTCCGCGGGCCGGCCCCGCCGCGGCGCCGCGGCGGATGGCGGGTGCCGGGTAGCAAGGGCCCAGGAGATACATACGGCTAGCCGGGGTTGTATCGGGGGGCGGGGGGGTCGTCCCCCCCGAGCTAGCAGCGACACGTGGGGCAACACGACCCTGGCTGTCGGTGCGTACAGGTAAAATGAATTAGCGCAAGGAAGGCCACATCGTGGGGGGCTGGGCCGCGCGCTTCACATGCAGGATGGAGTTCGGTTTGTCCTACGATGCAGG
>DAIOWL010000011.1:0-21859 GCA_036758545.1 Streptosporangiaceae bacterium
CGCCCTTCGATCAGGTCACCCAGCATCTGGGCCGCGGCCCGGCCCATCTCGTCGAGCGGCTGCCGCACCGTGGTGAGCGGCGGGGGTACCCAGCGCGAGATCGGCAGGTCGTCGAAGCCGACGACCGAGAGGTCCTGCGGTACCCGCAGGCCCCGCTGCCGGGCCGCCTCGTACAAGCCGAACGCCTGCTGGTCGCTGCCGGCGAAGATCGCCGTCGGAGGCTCGGGCAGGCCGAGCAGCTCACCGCCGCATACAAAGCCGGCCTCGTGCTGGAAGTCACCGTGACGGACTAGCGCCGGGTCGAACCCGATGCCTGCCCGTTCCAGCGCGGACCGGTATCCGTCGGTTCTCGCCCGGCTGCACAAGTAGTCACCCGGACCGGCGATCGCCCCGATCCGGCGGTGCCCCAGGCTCAGCAGGTGCTCGGTAGCGGCCAGGCCGCCGGCCCAGTTCGTGGCGCCGACGCTGGGCAGGTCCGGTGGCGGCGGGTTTCCCGGGTCGAGGACGACCAGCGGGATGTCGGCATCCCGCAATTGTTCCAGCTGGCTGCCGGTGAGCTCGGAGGTCACCAGGATCACCCCGTCGGTATCGTGGCTCGCCAGCCCGCTCGTCCAGCTTGCCGGCCGGGCGTTGCCGTGCCGTACCGCGGAGACCGCCACAGCGGTGGAGTGCTCGGTGCCCCACTCTTCCACACCGCGCAGGATCTCCACCGCCCACGGGCTGTCCAGGCCGTTGAAGACCAGGTCGATCAGGCCGGACCGGCGATGCCGCCGCGTGCCCGCCCGGGTGTACTGGTGCTCGTGAAGTAGCCGCTCGACAAGCGCACGCGTCGCCGGGGCGACGTCCCGCCGTCCGTTCACCACCTTCGAGACCGTCGGCAGCGACACGCCGGCCTCGGCTGCGATAACCGCCAGGGTCGTCCGCCCGCGGTCCCGCCGGGCGGCCTCGCTGACCGCCGCATTGCCCCTTGGAAGCACTGCACCACCTTTTCTGACCGTCGGCTCATCGCCGGGCCGACAGGGCCGCACGGTGACCGTCAACATCCGAAAGAGTTTCGATCACAGCGTCCGACTCGACCCGAAAACGACGCTACCCGAGCGTCGCATAGCGTAACGCAGGAACGTAACACCTTAGAAACAAAGGGTTGACCGATGACCTCACGGTTTCTATGATAGCGGGAAATTCCGAAATATAAACATAAACTTTCGAGGTCCGTGTAAGGCGTTACCCGCAGCCGACGTCTGTCCTTTGGCCGTAACCGCGGAAATCCCGGCATCCTCAGGAGATGAGAGCCTCATGCGACGTTTACCGAAACCCGTCATCGTCGCCCTGGCGGTGGCGGCGGCAGCGGCCACGATAGCGGCGTGCAGCAGCAGTAGCCGTACTTCGGTCGGCTCGAGCGCGTCGACGAGTTCGAGCGCCGGCGGCCGGGTCACCTCAGCTGGTGGAACAACGCCACCGCCTACCCGGTCAAGGGCGTCTGGGTCAGCGCCATAACCGCCTTCCACACCGCGCACCTGAACGTGACAATCCAGAACGTCCCGCACCAGAACGAGTTCTTTTGTCACCCTGATGCCACTTACCGTGATTAACCTTCGAAACTGAAGTTTGTGATCGGAACGCGTGAGTCGCGTCGCCAGAAGCGGGCTGGCATCCGACGATCGGCCCCAGGCTTTTGCGCAAGTTCACCCGAGGAGTTTCTACGATGATGAAGAGAACCCGTACTGCGGCGATCGCCGCGCTTGGCCTGGGCGTCGCCCTGGCCGCCTCCGCCTGCGCCGGAGGTGGCAGCAGCAGCGGCGGCGGCTCGTCCTCCAGCGGCCCGGTCACACTGACCTTCTGGACGAACGCTACCCCCGGCCCCGGTCTTACGTACTTCCAGAACGCCATCAAGACCTTCGACAAGCTTCACGCGAACGTGACGATCAAGATGCAGACGATCCAGAACGAGGACTACGACGGCAAGCTGCAGACCGCGCTGAACTCGAACTCCACGCCGGACATCTTCTTCCAGCGCGGCGGCGGCAAGATGCTGGCCATGGTCAACGCGAGCAAGGTCCAGCCGCTGACCCTCACCGCCGCGGACAAGCAGAACATCAGTGCGACCGCGGTCGCCACCGAGAGCATCAACGGCAAGGTCTACGCCATACCGCTCGATGTCCAACCCGAGGGGATCTACTACAGCAAGGACCTCTTCGCGCATGCAGGCATCACCGCGACGCCGACCACCATCCCCGAGCTCGAGGCCGATGTCGCCAAGCTGAAGGCCACGGGCGTCGCGCCGATCGCGGTCGGCGCCAAGGACGCGTGGCCCGCCGCCCACTGGTACTACAACTTCGCCCTCCGCGAGTGCAGCCAGGCCACGATGAACACGGTCGGCTCGACCCTCAAGTTCACCGACCCGTGCTGGACGAAGGCCGGCAACGAGCTGGCGGCGTTCCTGAAGGTCAAGCCGTTCCAGGCGGGTTTCCTGACGACCGCCGCGCAGGTGGGCGCGGGCTCCTCGGCCGGCCTCGTGGCCAACCACAAGGCGGCCATGGAGCTCATGGGCGCCTGGGACCCGGGGACGATCCAGACGCTCACCCCGAACCAGAAGCCGCTGCCCGACCTCGGCTGGTTCCCCTTCCCCGCGGTTCCCGGCGGCCAGGGCGACCCGAGCGCGATGATGGGCGGCATCGACGGCTACTCGCTGTCACCGAACGCCCCGAAGGAGGCCTTCGAGTTCCTTGAGTTCCTCGTGACCCCGGACCAGCAGAAGCTCTACTCCCAGGCATTCGTCACCATCCCGGTCAACAAGGCCTCGCAGTCGGTCGTGACCCAGCCGTACAGCGTCTCCGCACTGGATGCCTTGAACAAGGCCGGCTACACGATGCAGTTCCTCGACACGCAGTACGGCCAGAACGTCGGCAACGCGATGAACGCCGCCGTGGTGGACCTGTTCGCGGGCAAGGGCACGCCCGCCGGCATCGTCAGCGCCACCAGCGAAGCTGCGGCGAAGGGCTGACCGGGAACGATGAGCGACACCCTGGGTACCGCCGCCGTCGGCCGCGGCCACCGGGGCGCCCTTCAGGCCGGGGACGCGGCGCACGCCGCGTCCCCGGCGCCGCGTCCGCGCAAGCGCCGTGGCCGAGGGCGCCTGCGGCTGGAAATCGCGCTCCTGTCCGGCCCCGCGATCATCGTGTTCGTGGGGCTCGTGATCTTCCCGGTCGTGCTCGCCGCCTACTACGGCTTCTACCGCTGGCAAGGCTACGGCGCGCCCACCGACTGGGTCGGCCTGAATAACTACAAGGTGATCTTCACCGACCCCGCCTTCCAGCAGGCGCTCGAGCACAACGGCTTCATCGTCGTGCTGTCCCTCGTCATCCAGGGGCCGCTGGCGCTCGCCCTCGCGCTGCTGCTGAACCAGAACATTCGCGGCCGAGGGCTCATCCGTGTCCTGATCTTCGTCCCCTACGTGATCTCCGAGGTCATCGCCGGCACCGGCTTCAGCCTGATGCTCCAGGTCAACGGCGCGGTCAACGACGCGCTGCACAACATCGGCCTCGGCTCCCTCGCCACCGACTGGCTTGCTAACCCGAGCATCGCGATCTGGACCCTGATGGGCATCCTCACGTGGAAGTACATCGGCTTCGCCGTCATCTTGATGCTGGCCGGCATGCAGGCGATCCCCGACGAGCTCTCCGAGGCCGCGCGCATCGACGGCGCCTCCTACTGGCAGGTCCAGCGCCGCATCGTGGTGCCGCTGCTCGGCCCGACCATCCGCATCTGGGGGTTCCTGTCGATCATCGGCGCCCTGCAGCTTTTCGACCTGGTCTACATCATCTGGGGTCAGTACATCTCCAGCACGGCCGGCACCTCGACCATGGCGACGTACATGGCGCTTAACGGCCGCCTCGCCGGGAACTACGGCTATGGCAGCGCGGTCGCCGTGGTCATGTTCCTGATCTCGCTCACCGTCGCGCTGCTCTACCAGCGCTTCGTCCTGCGCCGCGACATGCGGGGCGCTGTCACCGAGGGAGTTAACTGATGAGCGCGGTGACCTCCGGCGCACCGTTCCCGCGGGCCCGGTCCGGGAAGCGCAGCGACAGGCCGCAGAAGTGGGGTAACCCGGGCGTCTACTTCATCGCCCTGCTGTTCATCGCGGTCAGCCTGGCGCCTGTCGTGTATATCGTCCTGGGCGGCTTCCGCACCAACTCGCAGATCACGGTCAGCCCGGCCGGCCTGCCGGACCCGTGGGTCTTCAGCAACTACGTCGGCGTCCTGAAGACGGTGACCTTCTGGGGTGAATTCGCCAACTCGACGATCGTCGCGATCGCGAGCACGCTCGGCATCGTGCTGCTCGGCCTCATGGTGAGCTATGTGATCGCCCGCTACGACTTCAAGCTCAAGGGCGCGATGTACTCACTGTTCGCCGCGGGCCTGATGTTCCCGCTGGTGGTCGCGATCACCCCGGTCTACATCATCGTCAAGGACCTCGGCCTGGTCGACAACCTGATGGGCATCGTTGTCCCGCAGATCGCATTCGGCCTGCCGACGACGGTCATCATCCTGGTGCCTTTCCTGCGCGCCATCCCGAAGGAGATCGAGGAGGCCGCGGCCATCGACGGCATGAGCCGCCCCGGGTTCTTCTTCCGCATGGCCATCCCGCTGGCGCTGCCCGGCGTGATCACCGTCGCCATCCTCGCCTTCATCACCAGCTGGAACAACTACATCCTGCCGCTGTACGTCTTGAACACGCAGGCGAACTACACGCTGCCGCTCGGCGTGCAGCAGTTCTCCTCGCAGTACTCGCAGGACACAGCGCGGGTCCTCGCGTTCACCTCGCTCTCGATGCTGCCCGCGCTGGCGTTCTTCGCCGTCTTCCAGCGCCGCATCGTCGGGGGGCTCACCGGCGCGGTGAAGGGGTAGGCACACCGCGGGTCGCCGTCGGCGACCCGCGTCACCCGCCTGCGCCCCTAGGAAAGGATCATTTGATTGCCCCGCGCTCACATCGAGCTCGACAAGCGCGCCGTCATCGCGCCCGTCCGGCGCCGCACCTTCGGCGCGTTCGTCGAGCACCTTGGCCGGTGCGTCTACACCGGGCTCTACGAGCCCGGGCACCCGACCGCGAACGAGGACGGCTTCCGCATGGACGTCGTCGAGCTCGTCCAGGAGCTCGGCACCACGACCGTCCGCTACCCGGGCGGCAACTTCGTCTCGGGCTTCCGGTGGGAGGACTCGGTCGGTCCGCGTGACAAGCGCCCCGTTCGCCGTGACCTCGCCTGGCACTCGCTCGAGTCGAACCAGGTCGGTCTCGACGAGTTCGCCAGGTGGCTGAAGCTAACCGGCGCTGAGCTGATGCTTGCCGTGAACCTCGGCACCCGCGGCATCCTGCCCGCCCTCGACCTGCTCGAGTACGCCAACCATCCCTCCGGCACCGCGCTGTCGGACCTGCGCATCGCGAACGGCACACCGCAGCCGCACAACGTGCGCATGTGGTGCCTCGGCAATGAGATGGACGGCTCGTGGCAGCAGGGCTTCATGACCGCCGACGACTACGGAAGGATCGCCGCCCGCACCGCCGCCGCGATGCGGATGGCCGACAGGAACCTCGAGCTGGTGGTCTGCGGCTCCTCCGGCTCGTCCATGCCGACCTTCGGCGACTGGGAGCGCACGGTACTTGAGCACAGCTACGAGCACGTCGACTACGTGTCGTGTCACGCGTACTACCAGGAACTCGACGGTGATCTCGGTTCCTTCCTCGCCTCAGCGCTCGACATGGACTTCTTCATCGACACCGTCGTCGCGACGGCAGACCACGTCGGGCACAAGAAGCGCTCGAAGAAGAAGATGCAGCTCTCCTTCGATGAGTGGAATGTCTGGTACCTCAAGGAGCACCAGGAGGCCGCCGAGGTCAGCGACGAGTGGTCCTACGCGCCGCGCCTGCTTGAGGACGTCTACACGGTCGCGGATGCCGTCGTCGTCGGCAACCTGCTGATGACGCTCCTCAAGCACAGCGACCGCGTCACCTCGGCGTCGCTCGCCCAGCTGGTCAACGTGATCGCGCCGATCATGACCGAGCCAGGCGGGCCTGCCTGGCGGCAGACGACCTTCTTCCCGTTCGCGATCACGAGGCGGCTCGCGTCCGGCGAGGTGATCCGTCCGGTGATCGAGGGGCCGACGTACGGCACGGCGCGCCACGGCGAGGCCCCCGTCATCGACGCCGTCGCGACCGTCGACGACGGCCGCGCCGCCGTGTTCCTCGTCAACCGCGACCTCAAAGAGACCGCGCGGGTGACGATTGACGTGCGCAGTCTCGCCTCCACCCAGATCACCGAGGCGGTCACGCTGGCCAACGCCGACGTCTACGCGAAGAACACGCTCGCCGACCAGGAGCGCGTCAAGCCAGCCGCGAACGCGAGCGCGGCCCTCACCGACGGAGTGCTCACTATCGAGTTGCCGCCTGTCTCGTGGACGGCGGCCGCGCTGTGCTGAGAGGCGAGCCGGCGGATGCCGAGATGAAAGAGGAGCAGACGATGACGACCCTGCACGTGGCGACGGACGGCGACGATTCCAAGGACGGTTCCGCGAGCAGCCCGCTGCGCACGATCAGCCGGGCGGCGGACCTCGCCCGGCCGGGCGACACCGTGCTGGTGCACGGAGGCGAGTACCGGGAGTGGGTGCAGCCGCGGCGCGGCGGGCTGAGTGCCACGCGGCGCATCACCTACCAGGCCGCGCCCGGCGAGCACGTCGTGGTCAAGGGATCGGAGCGGGTGACGGGCTGGGAGCAGGAAGCGGGGAACGTGTGGCGGGCGTCGGTGCCCAACTCGCTGTTCGGCGACTGGAACCCCTTCGCGCAGGAGGTCGCGGGCGACTGGCTCGTCGAGCCCCAGCCGCCGCTGGCCAGGCACCTCGGCGAGATCTACCTGAACGGGCTCAGCTTCTACGAGGTGGGCACCCGCGACGAGGTGACCGACCCGCCGCTGCGCACCGAGGTCACTGACCACTGGACGCGCACGACCGGCCGGGTGCGCAACCCCGCGCAGTCCCGGCTCGTCTGGTACGCCGAGGTCGGCGCGGACACCACGACGGTCTGGGCCAACTTCGGCGGCGCCGATCCCAACGCCGAGCTCGCGGAGATCAACGTGCGCAAGTCGGTGTTCTCCCCCGCCGAGCACCACGTCGACTACATCACCGTATGCGGCTTCGAGCTCGCGCAGGCGGCCTGCCCGTGGACCCCGCCCACTGCCGACCAGCCCGGGCTCATCGGCCCCAACTGGGCCAAGGGCTGGATCATCGAGGACAACGTGATCCACGACGCGAAATGCTCCGCCGTCTCACTCGGCAAGGGGGCCTCTACGGGCGACAACTACGCGACACTGCGCGGCGACAAGCAAGGCCACGAGTACCAGGTCGAGGCAGTGTTCTCCGGCCTGCAGATCGGCTGGGACCGCGAGCACATCGGCTCGCACGTGGTGCGGCGCAACACGATCTTCGACTGCGGGCAGAACGGCATCGTCGGCCACCTCGGCTGCGTCTTCTCCACGATCGAGGACAACCACATCTACAACATCGCGCTCAAGCGCGAGTTCTACGGATACGAGATCGCCGGCATCAAGCTGCACGCCGCGATCGACGTCGAGATCCGGCACAACCGCATCCACGACTGCTCGCTGGGCACCTGGCTCGACTGGCAGGCGCAGGGGACGCGCGTCTCGCGCAACCTCTACTACCGGAACAACCGGGACCTGTTCGTCGAGGTCAGCCATGGTCCGTACCTGGTGGAACACAACGTGCTCGCCTCACCAGTCTCGCTTGAACTGTTCAGCCAGGGCGGCGCCTTCGTCCACAACCTCATCGGCGGCACCGTGCGTCTAGTGCCCGTCCACGACCGGGCCACCCCCTACCACCGACCGCACAGCACGCAGGTCAAGGGCTACGCCATCATCTACAGCGGCGACGACCGCTGGATCGGCAACATCTTCCTCGGCGGCGACATTGCCAAGGCATACGGGTACGACACGACGCAGGACGCCGATCCCGCAGCGGGCTACGGCACCGCCGCCTACGACGGCAGCCCGACATCCCTCAAGGACTACATCTACCGCATCGCCAACCCGCCCGAAGGCAACGACAGTCGCATCCCCGGCGTGCGGGAGCCGGCCTACCTGCGCGACAACGTCTACGCGCCGGGCGCCAGCGCCTTTGCTGACGAGTCCTCCGCGCGGGCGCTCACCGGCCAGGTGTCGTTCGAGATTGTCGAGGAGGGTGACGAGGTCTACCTGCAGGCGCAGCTGCCGCAGGCCTTCAGCGGCGTCCGCGTGGGCGTTGTCACCGGCGCCGACCTCCCCCGCCCCCGCCTCGTCGACGCGGACTTCGAAGAGCGCGACGGCACCCCGGTTATCGTCGACGTCGACCTGCTCGGCAAGCGCAAAGAACCAGGCCGCGACTACCCCGCCGGACCGATCGCCGCCCTAACCCCCGGCAAGTCCCGCATCCGCGTGTGGTGAGCCAGCGCAGCTTACGGTGATCGGGTCTGGCCGGGGGCCAGGTTGGCGTGGCAGGTGGTGAGGGTGCGGCGCAGGGCAGTCACCTGGGGCTTGGTGGTGCCGTGGAGCATGCGAGATTCCAGTGCGTTGACCGGGGCCCGGTAGCGGTCGAGGAACTCGTGGCCGGCTGGTGACAGGGCGATGGCCAGGCGGCGCCGCACCTGGCTCACGCAACCCACGACCTACCTGGTGATGCTGCTGGTGCTGGGCGATCACGCTCGTGCCGATGCTCTACCTGATCCTGAGCGGCTTCCGCACTACCGGCCAGCTCGGCTCGAACCCGAACGGGCTGCCCCATCCGTGGGTATGGAACAACTACGCCTCGATCCTCACCTCCGCCGTGTTCTGGCAGGCGGTCCAGAACAGCGCGATCATCGCGGTGGTGCAACCGCGCTGGCCGTGGTACTCGGCTCGATGGCCGCCTTCGCGCTGTCCCGGTATGTCTTCCGCGGGCGCGACGGATTGTTCCTGCTGTTCACGGCCGGACTGCTGTTCCCGCTCAACACCGCGGCCTTACCGCTGTTCCTGCTGCTGCAGAAGATCGGCATGAACGACAACCTGTTCGGGGTCGCGCTGCCCGAAGCGGCGTTCTCGCTGCCGGTCACCATCGTCATCCTGCGCCCGTTCATGCGGGCGATCCCCGCGGAACTGGAGGACGCGGCGACCGTAGACGGCGCCAGCAGGATCCGTTTCTTCGTGCGGATCCTGCTCCCGCTGTCCCGGCCCGCTCTGATAACGGTGGGGATCCTGGCCTTCGTCACGAGCTGGAATACCTACCTGCTGCCGCTCATCGTGCTCAGCACCCCCTCGCACTTCACGCTGCCGCTCGCGGTAGCCATGTTCCAGTCGCAGTACAGCATGGACACCGCGAGAGTCTTCGCCTATACCGCGGTGTCCATGCTTCCCGCCGTGTCCATTTTCGTGTTCGCGCAGCGCTACCTCGTCGGCGGACTGGTCGGCGCGATCAGGGCTGAGCGCACTTCAAGGTGATAGGAGCGCTAAGGCCGAAACGGGCACGGCCTTCCTGCCGTCGTCCGGGGCATCGAGCCTGGTGCCCCGGACGACGGGATCGTTACCTGCCTGCTCCGCTCGGCACCCGGTGCGGGGCGCCGGAGGCGGCGAGCTGGAGATCCTGCTGCAGTTCGGTGTAGGCCGGTTTGGGGTTGAGGTTGACATCGTAGATCGTGGCGTATCCCTCGCCGGTGAAGAAGCCGGGTACCCAGGAGTCCGCGTCCCCGAAGCCCCAGACGGTGAACGATATGCACTGGCGCACGGCCAGGCATGCCTTCAGCATCTGCCCGAACTCGTCCGGCTGCGCGAACGTGGCCAGGTGGTCGGTGGGCACCTGGTCGGTCGCGTTGTTCACGAACGTGCGGACGTCGGCCTCGGTGATGGCCACCTTCAGGCCCAGGCTGGCGTACCGCTGCAGGTCCTGACTCATCTGCGTGCCGCTGAAGCCGTACTGCGTGTCGAGGTGCCCCTGATCTCCGACGCCGTTGATCGGCACGCCCTGGGCGAGCATCTGCTTGAGCCACGCAAACACCGCGTCACTCTTGGCGTTCGTGCCGTCCTCGCCGGCGATGTTGTAGTCGTTGTAAAAGAGCAGTGCATGCGGATCTGCCTGGTGCGCCCAGCGGAAGGCGTCCGCGATGACGCCTGCCCCGAGGTGCGAAACCCAGAAGTCATTCGGGTTGATCGTCGACGGATTGCTGTCAGTGAAGAACTCGTTCGCCACATCCCACTGCCAGATCCTGCCCTTGTAGCGTGATACCTCGGTGATGATGTGCTGACGCAGCAGATCCCTGAGCTGGGCATTGCTGATAGTCCCGTTGCCGACACCCGTAGTCAGCCAATCGGGCAGCTGGCTGTGCCACAGCAGGGTGTGTCCGCGGACCAGTTGCCCATGCTGCTCGGCGAAGGAGACCAGGCGATCGGCGCCCGACCAGTCGAACGTTCCCTGGGTCGGCTCCACGACCTGCCATTTCATCTCGTTCCCGGGCGTGACGACCGAGAACTGGCCTGCGACGATGGCCCGGTAGTCGGGATGGTCCAGGTCGAACGGGATGACCGCGGTGCCTATGCGGAGGCCGATGTTCGCGGCCAGTGCGCGCAGAGAGTCAGGCGCGACGGCGCTGCCCGAACCGGCGGCCGCACTGGCCGCGACGGTGGTGCCGAGGACCACGGCGACCCCGGCGGCGCCCACCGCGAAAAGACGACGAAGTCTCATGTGCTGCCTCCTCTGCGTCACCCAGCCACCTCCGCCTCGGTGCGAAAGTTTCGGACGCAAGTTTGTCGAGATGCGGCAAAGTTAGGATGGCAAGCACCACATGTCAACAACTTTCGGGCCAAAATCTCTGATTATGCTGGATTATGGGCGATAGCTCGCCAGGTCATCTCCGATCTAGTAAGTGAAACTTTCGAATAAGGTGGTGGCAATCTGGCCACCGCGGCCGGGTTCGACGTGATTGACCGAGATCAGGGGTATCCCCAGGTCGCGTATTTTCTGGAGCAATCCATGCAGCGCCGCCTGGTCGGCTACCGGGCCCCGAATGACGGTGGTGCCATCGCTGCCGTGGGCGAGGGTCAGCCCGTTTAACCAGGCGGCCCAGTGGCTGTCAAGGTGTCCCTTGACGCGGATCTCGTACCGTCCAGGGTCCTGATGGCGGCCGGCCGGTATCGCGCTCATGGTGCTCCTCCTGTTGCCCGCCTGGCTGGATTTCCGCCGGGCGTTGCGAACGTTCCTGGGTCTGATCGGAAGCTATGAGCGGATGTGGTGAGCAGTAATCACCACACCTGGCGATTTATGTGGTGACTCAGGCGGGGCAGTTGCTGGGGGCAGCCCGTGCCAGAGCTGTGAACGGCGGGTCAGGGCCGGGTGTGATGGGTCCGCGGGAGCAGGTTGAGTTCGGCGGCTCGGCGGACCGCTGCCCTGCGGTTGGTAACCGCGAGTTTGGTGTAGATGTTCTTGGTGTGAGTCCGCATGGTGTTCAGAGACACCATGAGCTCGCGGGCGATGGCCGGGCCGTCCAGTTCGCTGCCGAGCAGCCGGAGGACGTCCAGTTCGCGTGCGCTAAGCGGCTCGATCAGGGCCTGCTCAGCAGCGACATGGTGCTCGATCCCGCTCGCGGCGGCCAGAAGCCGACGGGCATAGTCCGCCATGGGCCCGCGTTTCGCGGTCGCTCTCAGCAGGGAGGTCATCGGCGGCTCTACATCTGCGAAGACCCGGACATAGCCCTCCGGCTCGGCCAGCGTCAACGCACGGTCCAGGAAGCCAAGCGCAGCCGGAAGGTCCCCCAGCGCCTGGTGCGCGAGCGCCCGCAGCGCCAGGATCTCGATGACGCGTCCTGTCCTGCCTCCCGCTTCCGCCGCCAGCAAAAGGCGCTCCAAGAGCAGGGCCGCCTGGTGCGCGTAACCTTCCGTACGCTCACCCTGGTACCGCGCCAGGAGCAGCCTGGCCAGGGTGATGTGCTCGAACTCGCGCAGGTAACTGAGGTCGTCATCAACGGACAGGCCGTGTTCACGTGCCCAGCCGAGAGCTTCACCGAATCTGCCCTGCGCGATCCAGACCCGTGCCCTCACCGCCGGGACCGGCCGCACGTTCGGGAAGAAGTCGCTCACATAGAGGCGCTCTGCCTCGTTGAGCAGGTCAAGCGCGCCGGGCAGATCTCCTTCGGCCTCCCGTACCCGGGCCATCGCCACCCGCCAGCGGTAACGGTTCTGCGGCAACCCGGTCTGCTCGCCAAGCTCCTGGCTTCGCAGCAGAAGCTGCGTGGCGGCCCGCAGGTCGTCACGCTCGCGCGCGATCTCACTCATGCCCACGTACATGTCCGCAGTTCCCCGCAGCACTGACCCGCCTAGCTCAGGTCCGACCTGCAATGCCTGCTCGTAGGTGCGCAGCGCCTCGCCGAGACGGCCTTGCGTGCTCCGGATGTCAGCAAGCGCGATCGAGCAGCCCAGGATGTCAGCCACGAACCCGGCCCGCCGCAGGCCGTCCACGCAGGCGGAGTAGGCCCGATGCCCGGCCTCCAGATTTCCGCTGCCCCAGTACACGAGCCCCAGCAGTCCCGCCGCCGAAGCGCGGCAGAGGTGGTCGTCCTCACGCGCAAGCTCGATCGCCCGCTGGGCGTGCCGGACAGTGCCAGGTGCGTCGCCCCGGGCCAGAGCCTCCCCGGCGCGGTACGTCTCGATCACCGCAGGGAGACGCCGGTATTCTTCCTCGTCGGCGAAGACCATACCCGGCGAAGTGAGCTGGGGTTCCTCACGGTCGCCTGTCGCTAGCTCCAGCCACCGCTCGGCATCCCGCAGCCGGTTCTCGACTCCCTCGATCTCGCCGCTCATCAGCAGTACCCCGGCAAAGTAAACGCTGAGCACCGGCCTGGCTTGGACCACTTCGTCGGGGAGTATCTCGAGCCAGCCACGCAGCTTGGCCTCCTGCCTGGTCCTGCGCATGGCCAGGATCGTCAGCTCAAGCAGGTCCGCCGCCCGCTCGAAATCCCTGGCGGCCAGCGCGTGGCCGATGGCCGCGGGCTGCTCGCCGTTCTGCTCATACCACGCGCTCGCCCGCCGGTGCAGGCCCGGCATCTGGCTGGACTGCTCGTCGAGCAGGCGCGCCTGCAGCACGTCAGCGAAGAGGTGGTGGTAGCGATACCACCGCCGGCGGTCATCCAGCGGGATCAGGAACAGGTTTCCCCGGTCCAGCGCTTCCAGCATGGCCTTGCCGCCAGCTTGCCCGGTGACGGCATCACATAGCGGACCGCTCAGCCGGCCCAGGATGGAGGTCTGCAGCAAGAAGGCCTGGACACGTTCGGGCTGACGAGCCAGCACCTCCTCGGCCAGGTAATCGACGACGTAGCGGTCATCCCCCGCGAAGCTGGCAATGAAGCTGGCCACGTCGTCTCTCCCCTGCATCGACAGCGCAGCCAGCTGAAGAGCGGCGATCCAGCCCTCGGTGCGCTCCTCCAGCGCGGCCACGTCCCGCGCCGTCAGCCGCAGACCCATCATCCCGTTGAGGTACGCCGCGGCTTCATCAGGGGTGAAGCGCAGCTCAGCCGCGCGAATCTCGGCCAGCTCACCCCGCGCTCGCAACCGCGCCAGCGGCAACGAGGGGTCGATCCGACTGGCGATCACTACATGCAGCCGCGGAGGCAGATGATCGAGCAGGAACGCCATCCCGTCATGTACCTCGCGCGCGTCGATGACATGGTAGTCATCGAGCACCAGCACGATCTCGCCGGCAACGGCGCCTAGGTCGTTGAGCAGCGTGGTCAGCACCGTTTCGATCGGAGGCGGTTGCGGCGCGTCCAGAAGGGCCAGCGCACTCTCACCTACCCCGGACGCCACCGTCCGCAATGCAGCGATCACGTAGGCCCAGAAGGAGGCCGGATCATTGTCGCCCCGATCGAGCGAGAGCCAGGCTGCCAGCTGCTCATCGGCCGGCGCAGCCGGTCTCGCCGCGAGCCACTCGGTGAGCAGCGTCGTCTTGCCGAAACCAGCCGGTGCCGAAACGAGCACCAGCTTCGGCGCCGTCCCCCTGTCCAGCCGCTCACTCAACCGCGGACGCAGCACCAGACCACGCCGCGACCTCGGGACGTACAACTTCGTCTCGAGCAGCGCGATTGGCACTGATCATCTCCTCAGCCACGCCTGATCCAGGTAGCGCTAGGTTCCTCGCCCCAACTTTCCTCCCCAGCCGACGACAGATAAGTCCCTTCAACATCAGCTGGTTGCCATGTCTCGGGCGCAGTTCGCGCTGGCCGTCGACGAGATCGACGAGATCGACGGCTTCTGCACTGCCCTGTTCGGCATCGAGCCGGCCAAGGCTAAGCCCGGCTATGCCGACTTCGCCATCGCCGAACCGCCGCTCAAGCTGGCACTGCTGGGAGAACCCGGCCATGGCGGCGGCACCCTGGACCAGTTCGGCGTCGAAGTCGCCGCCGCCCGGCGAGGCGTACCTGGAGTGCGAGGACACCTTGTACATCGCGACAAGGGCGCACCGGGCGGCGACCGGCGAGGACCTCCCACCGCACTCGATCCGAATCCCACGCGTACTGGAATTAGCAGCGCCGTCGCCCTGCGACTATGCCGCGCCGTCCGGCGGGTCGATGCCGTGCTCGCGCAGAGCTGCTCGCAGCTTCTCCAGCTCTGCCTTCATCCGGCCCAATTCCTGGGCCAGCGGCATGCGACCAGCGGCGGCCTCGGCCCACTCCTTATCCCGGCCAGCACCGGCAGCCAGCAGTCGCTTCTCCTGGGTGCGCAGCGCGGCAGCAGCATCGAAATCCTGCCTTTCGATCGCGGCTTCCTTCTCCCGGCGGACGCGCGCGATCTCCTGGTCTAGATCGTCCATGTCAGTCCTGGTGCCGACGCGTTGTTCAAGGATCGACAAGCGCCTCTCTATGGCATCGATACGGCCGAGAAGCCCGGGCCGCTGCACCCCGCGTACGATCCCCGCCTCGTCCTCGCCCTGGAACCCATGCAATCGCTGGATCACTTGCTGGCGCACCTGGTTCAAGTCAGTGCCCAGCCTCACCAGCACCTGGACGGCCACGCCGTCTCCCTCACCAATGAGGCCGAGCAAGATGTGCTCGGTGCCGATGTAGTTGTGATTGAGCATCCTGGCTTCTTCTTGCGCCAAGACGACAACCGCCCGCGCCCTGTCGGTAAATCGCTGGAACATGCTCAGCGCCGCCTTTCCTGGGCCTTAACGCGGCCGCGCCTTATAGCACGATACGTCCGGTAACCGCTGGCAGCGGAATCGCGCCATTGAAGGTGCTGCGATCTCCTGCGGACCTGACCGAACCGGCTGACGCGGCAGTCAACGGAGGTTCGCCGCACCGGCCCAGCCCTTGCTTCACCTATCGATACTCGATAGGTTCCCATCGTAGCTCGATGGAAGGATGGGTCATGGGAAAGCTGACAGTGCGCGCGCTGCGGGTCGTGCTCGCGGTGGTACTCACCGGCACCGTGTTCGTACAGGCATTGATGGTGTGGGCGCTGGCCAGCGGGAGTGACCCGGAGGACGGGTCGCTCCCGCTGACCCCGCTGCGCGTGATCACGATCCTGGGCATCGGGACGGCCCAGGTCGCCCTGGTCTGTGTATGGCGACTGGTAACGATGGTGCGACGCGGAACCGTGTTCTCCCACGCCGCCTTCCGGTACGTGGACGTCATCATCGGCGCGATCGTTGCGGCTGCTCTCGTGTGGTTCGCGGTCACGGCCCTGAATGCGCCTGGCCAGCGGGACGACCCGGGCGTCACCCTCATCATGGGCGGGATTGGCGTGGCCATCCTAGGAGCCGCGCTCATCGTGCTCGTGCTGCGGATGCTGCTCGCCCAGGCCGTCGCCCGCGACGTCGAAGCGGCGCAGATGCAGGCCGAGCTGGACCAGGTGATCTGATGCCGATCGCCGTCGACATCGACGTGATGCTGGCCAGGCGGAAGATGTCCGTGGGCGAACTCGCAGACCGCATAGGGATCACGCCCGCCAACCTGGCGGTACTCAAGAACGGCCGCGCCAGGGCGGTGCGCTTCGCGACGCTCGCTGCGCTCTGCGAGGTGCTCAGGTGCCAGCCAGGCGACCTGCTTCGCTGGGAGGCCGAGGACACCGCGGGCGAATGAACCGTGGCCGCCGACGCGTCATCGCCGATCCCGCTTGCCTTTGACCAGCTCCGCGAGCATCCCGGGGCCGTACCCCGGGAGATCCCGGGCCTGCTGGAGCGTCTGGCCGAGGTGCCCGACCCTCGCGATCCGCGCGGCGTACGGCACGCTCTGGTCGTCATGCTTGCGCTGACCTCGTGCGCGGTCCTGGCCGGAGCGACCTCCCTTCCCGGAAGCGGTGCCTGCCGGCGGAGGCGACGGTGCGTCGGCGGCTGGGCCGCATCGATGGCGACGCGTCGGACCGGGCGGTGGGCCGCTGGCTGGCCGACCGGCGCGCTAGGGGCGCCCTTCGCCTCGCCGGGAAGAGCAGCATCGCCGCTGGCCTCCGGTGCAACGCCCGCGACGCCAGCCGACCTCTCGCCCTCCTCGGACTCACATGATCACGAAACGGAGCCTCGGCCTCACGCGGCTCCCTGAGTTCGGCACCTGGCCCTAGCTTGGTCTCCAGGCCGGTGTAAGTCAGGGAGACAGCGCGACGGTGGCAAGCCGTGGTCGATGGCTGAGCCATGGAACGGGTAGCCACGAATTCTCAGCCGTCTCGAGTCGGATCGCTAGCTGCGGAGGCGTTACGGCAGATAACCAGCGCTTGCCGGATATCCGCGGGGCTGATGCCGTGGTGGGTCACGAAGCGAACGAAGTGCGGGCCGTATCCTCCGCCGAGCAACCCCTTGTCCGAGCACGCGGTCAGGAAGTCGGCCGCGTGCATGTTCTTCAACCGGAAATACACGATGTTGGTCTGGACCCTGCTGAGGTCGCAGTCGATCCCCGGCATCTCAGCCAGGCCCGCGGCCAGCGAGCGGGCGGTTTCATGGTCATCGGCGAGTCGGCCCACCATGGTCTCCAAGGCCACCAGGCCCGCGGCGGCCAGGACACCGGCTTGCCGCATACCCCCGCCCAGCATCTTGCGCCAGCGTCTGGCTTGCCTGATCTTCCCGGCTGGTCCGCACAGTATGCTGCCGACCGGGCAGCACAATCCCTTGGACAGGCAGAATGAGACCGTGTCGGCGTGCTGCGCGATGGCCCGGACATCCGCGCCCGTTGCGACGGATGCGTTAAAGATCCGGGCGCCGTCCAGGTGCACAGCCAGGCCGTTGGAGCGGGCGGTTTCGGAGAGAAGCTTCAGATCCTGCTCAGACCAGGCTGCTCCGCCATGCCAGTTATGCGTGTTCTCGATGGTGACGGCGGCTGACAGCGGCTGGTGATCATCGTCGGTGGGGCGGAGCGCGGCCAGGAGTTGCGCCGGGCTAAGTACGCCGCGCTCCGTGGGGACCTGCCGGACCTGGATACCTCCGACCATCGCGGCTCCTGCCGCCTCGTTCCGGAACAAGTGAGAGTCAGCATCCGCGATGACCTCTTGCCCGGGACACGCGTTGACTAGCAGGCCGAGCAGATTCCCCATCGTTCCGCTGGCAACGAACAGGGCCGCTTCTTTGCCCATCCGATCGGCCGCCGTCTCCTCCAGCCGGTTAACGGTGGGGTCCTCACCCAATACGTCGTCACCGAGCGGGGCGCTCGTCATGGCCCGGAGCATGTCCGTTGTGGGAAGCGTCACCGTGTCGGAGCGCAGGTCAATCTTGTTCATGTTCAACTCGTTTCCGGGCGATAGGCAGTCACTGCTGCCGCGAGGCCGCTGACCCGAGGATTCACTGGATGCCGCGGGACGTTACCGATACTCCGCCAGAGTAAGCGCAGTGCGGCCGCTGGACTTTCTGCGGCTCCAGCTCGTACCTCAGTCCTCGTGACTCTGGACCCCGGCCAGGCTGAGCAGCGGCTCTGAGGCCACGAAATCGCATGGCCGGGGTGCCTTGCCGCCGGCCGGGGCCGGTGGTTGATTGGGCAGGTGGCTGAGCGGTTCACTGATGGGCGGGTTCCGGATTCGGGCGTGCGGGCGTTGTTCGCCAGGCAGTACCGCTGGCAGTGCTGGCTGGATGTGGAGGCTGCCCTGGCGGCGGCCGAGGCGGAATGCGGGGTCATTCCGGTTGCGGCGGCGGAGGCGATAGCGTCGGCGGCCCGGCTGGCGGGCCTGGATGTGGCCCGGATCCAGCGTGGTATCGCCGAGACCAGTCATCCGCTGATGGCCCTGGTCACCGAGCTGACCATGGCGGCTGGTGAGCATGGGGGGTGGGTGCACTGGGGAGCGACCACGCAGAACATCACGCAGACCGGTGATGTTCTGGTGCTGCGCGAGGCTCACCGGAAGATCCTGCGGCTCCTGGCCGGGGTGCTCAGCGCGGCCGCAGACCTGGCCGAGCGCACTGCGGGCATGCTGGCGGCGGGCCGAACGCACGGTCAGCACGCTGTCCCGGTCACGTTCGGGTTCAAGCCGGCCGGGTGGATCGATGAGCTCGTCCGTCATGTCACCCGGCTGAGGTCGGCGGAGGGCCGGGTGTTCACCGCGATGACCGGCGGCGCGGTCGGCACTTTTGCCTCGCTGGGCCGGGCGGGCCCCCCGGTACAAGATGCGGTCGCGGCCCGGCTGGGCCTGGCGCCGATGGCGGTGCCGTCCCGGGCGGTCGTCGACAGCTTCGCCGAGTACGTGTGCCTGCTCGGCCTGCTCGGCGCGACCGGGACGCGGATCGCCCTGGAGGTCTTTGCGCTGATGAAGACCGAACTGGCCGAGGCGAGCGAGCCGGCGCCGCCGGGAACGGTGGGCAGTTCCACGATGCCGCACAAGCGCAATCCGCAGCTGTCGGATGACTGCATCACGATCGGCGCCCAGCTCCGCGCGCTGGTACCGCTGGCCCTCGAGGGGATGCTGCATGACCACGAGGTCGACGGGGCGCACTCGGCAATGCTCGATGACGCCCTGGAGCGGGCCTGCGTGCTGGCGGGTGACCTGCTGGTCCGGCTGGAGGTGATCGTGTCAGGGCTGGAGGTGGACCCGGCCCGGATGCGGGCCAATCTCACCCTGTCCGGCGGCATGATCAGCTCCGAGGCGGTCATGCTAGGGCTGGGCCAGGCCATCGGCCGGCAAACGGCGCACGAGGTCGTCTACGACGCCGCCCGGGGCGGGGGCACCACGTTCGCCGCCGCGCTCAAACACGACCCGCGCGTCACCGCCCACCTCGACGCCGCTGCCATCGACCGCCTGCTGGATCCGTCCGGTCACACCGGCATGTCAGAGGAAATCGCCCGCGCGGCCGCCCAGCGGGCCCGCTCCACAGCGCACGACATCACCACGGCCTGATAGCCGGTCCCAGATCGGTCCGTGGAACGAATGTCACTGATGCAGGTTGACCTGCCACTGTCCGAGCGCGGGTCGCTGTTACGCCGGCAGGGCCGCACGCCCACGGTCGGGCGGATCACGGGGGCTCCGGTGACGCCCCCTCGCAGGCCCGGCGGTAAACGCTGGCATAGCCTGCCTCTTGGGAGGGAATTTCAGCACTGGACTGACACGGCGAGCTCGCCCGGGGCGCTGCCAGAGACCAACCCAACCGAAGGGAGGCGCGAGATGGCACAGGACGCGGAGCGTACAGCAGCTCCGGGGAACGCTACCGACCGCGCCGCGCCGCTGACGGCGGGGGGTCCGCCTGGCGCGGCCGCGGCGGCTGACCGTCGGTGGTGGGTGCTGGGCGTGGTGGGACTGGCGCAGCTGATGGTGGTCCTGGACGCCACGATCGTGAACATTGCGCTGCCCTCGGCCCAGCAAGAGCTGGGGTTCTCAAACGCCGACCGGCAGTGGGTGGTGACGGCGTACTCCCTGGCGTTCGGCAGTCTGCTGCTGCTCGGCGGCCGGCTGTCGGACCTGGTTGGCCGGCGGTGGATGCTGATCATCGGCCTGACGGGCTTCGCCGCTGCCTCCGCGCTCGGCGGCGCGGCGACCGGCTTCGGCATGCTGGTGGTCGGCCGGGCCATTCAGGGCGCGTTCGGCGCCTTGCTGGCACCGGCGGCGCTGTCGACGCTGGCGGTGACCTTCTCCGACCCGGCCGAACGGGGTAAGGCGTTCGGGGTCTACGGCGCGATCGCCGGCGCCGGCGGCGCGGTAGGGCTGCTGCTTGGCGGGGTACTGACCGAGTACCTGAGCTGGCGGTGGTGCCTGTACGTCAACGTCATCCTGGCCCTGGTTGCCGTCGCGGGCGCGGTGCGGCTGCTGACGAACCAGTCCCGCGACACAAAGGTGCACCTGGACCCGGCCGGCACGATCCTGGTCGTGGCCGGGCTGGTGGGCGTGGTCTACGGGCTGTCGGAGGCCGAGACCAAGGGGTGGGGCGCGCCGACGACGATCATCCTGCTGGTAGCCGGGGTGGTCCTGCTGGCCGCGTTCGTTCTGGTCGAGCGTCGCGTTGCGCATCCGCTGCTGCCGCTGCGGATCGTCCTTAACCGCTTCCGGGGTGGTTCCTACCTGGCCATCGGGCTGTCCGCCGTGGGACTGTTCGGGGTCTTTCTTTTCCTCACCTACTATCTGCAGCTGATCCTGAGCTACTCGCCGGTCACGACCGGCCTGGCGTTCCTGCCGATGATCGCGGCGCTGATCGCGACCTCGACGACGGTGAGCGCGGTGCTGCTGCCGCGGTTCGGGCCCCGGATCCTGATCCCCGCCGGGATGGTGGTGGCGGCGGCCGGGCTGGTCATACTGGCGGCCCAACTGGGCGTGCACACCAGCTATCCCGCCACGATCCTGCCCGCCCTGGTGGTGATCGGGCTCGGGCTTGGCCTGGTGTTCGCCTGCGCCATCAATACGGCAACCTACGGCGCCGCCCCTGAGGACGCCGGAGTCGCCTCGGCCATGGTCAACACCAACCAGCAGGTCGGCGGCTCGATCGGCACAGCGCTGCTGAACACGATCGCCGCGAGCGCCTTCAGCAGTTACCTTGTGACGCACGGTCCAAGCCCGGCCGCCCAGGCCAGCGCGGCGGTGCATAGTTACATTGTCGCGTTCTGGGTTTCGGCCGGCATTTTCGCCGCCGCCGCGATCGTGTGCGGGCTCGTGCTGCCCACCGGCCTCCTGGCGCTGACCGCGCCCGAGGTCGCCCCGGCCACGGCATGACCAGGAGGAGATGAGGACCCGTGACTTCCGATCCCGCTGACAGCCAGCCCGTGCCGGCCGTGCGTCTGATCACCGTGTCGGCCACCTACGGCAGCGGCGGCAGCGTCGTCGCGCCTGCCCTCGCTCAGCGGCTTGGCCTGCCGTTCCTGCAGCGCGTCACGACGACGGAGGGCGAATTCGCGTTGGCCACCGCCCCGTGTCACGAGCGGCTGGTAGAAGAGGAGGCGAAGACCACGCCGGTCCACCGGCTGCTCGCGTCCTTCACGCACTCGATGCCGGTCGGGCCCACCCAGTCACCCCTCGCCGCCCGTCACCAGGACGACGACCTGCGGTGCAGCGCCGAGGCCGGGATCCACGGCCTGGTAGCCGACGGCGGGGGCGTCATCCTCGGCCGCGCCGCTGCGGTGGTACTCGGCAGGGACCACGGCTTCCACGTCCGGCTAGACGGGCCGCCGGACCGCCGGATCATCCAGGGCGCCACGGTCGAGGGCGTCAGCCAAGAGCAGGCCAGCGCTCGCATGCAGACGGCCGACAAGGCGCGCGCGGCCTACGTTCGGCGCCTGTACCGGGTCGACCCGGCCGACGCGTCGTTGTACCACATGGTGATCGACTCCACCGCGATCCCCCTCGACACGGTCATCGAGCTCATCCTCACCGCAGCCCGGAGCCATCGCGGCGAATCGATACCAGAA
>DAIOWL010000012.1:0-21567 GCA_036758545.1 Streptosporangiaceae bacterium
TCGGTCAGCCCGTGCAGGCCGCCGTCCCGCACCGGGTAGGCGCCGCCGCGGCCGTGTCCCAGGTGCGCCGGGTGAACGGCGCGCGCAGGATGCGCCGCAGCGGCGAGCTGGAACCCTGATCCGGCCCGGTCATAGTGAGATTGTCGCTGATGAAGTCGTTCGCAGTAATCATGCTTCGATGTTGCTGCGGCACGGCCGCCGGATCGATCGTGGCGTCACCCGGGTTCTGGTACGGCTAGCACGACGCCGCGCTCGCGGGCTAGCGGGGCCGCACCCTGGCGATGATCCGCGGCGCCTGCCACAGGCCCGCGACGATCGTCGTGAGATGGCCGATGGCGCGTACTTCGAGCACGCTCACCTGGGCGCCTGCCTGTCGCATCGGCTCGAGGTACGGCCCGATGTCGTTCAGCGGCGCAATCGTGTCGCGCCGTGAGCTGACGAAGACGAACCGGCGGCCATCGAGACGCCCGAACCGCGGCCACTGAAGATCGGCCCATGCCGCTTCGAGCCGGGGCAGCGTCCAGCCGCGCAGGACGTGCTGCTGCCTCGCACCGTCGAGCCGCCACATGCCCTGGGCAATGTCGCCGCCCGTGTTGAACACGCCCCAGCGCAGTGCGGGAAAGGCATCGCCGATGCAGTTATAGAGAATGAACGATCCCAGGCTGCTGCCGAAGAAACCGACTTCGGTCACGCCTTCCGACCTCAGCCTCGATATCTGCGACTCGAGGTCCTTCCGCATCGCGGAGATGAGATCACGGAGGATCGCCGGGTCGGCGGCCATGAATACCGCCGTACTCGTCTCGTAGGCGATGACGTGGTAACCCGCGCGGCAGAGCCGTCGTATCGCCCATCGCACCGTGGAAATGGAGGTGCCGTACGGGCAGATGAAGATGATCGCGGGGGAGGCCCGCGAGGCGGCCCTGAACTCCTCACTCCGGAAGCCGCACGCGGGGACGAGATCGCGACGCCGGGGCCGCCGTGGCACATCTCGCAATCGGCCTGATCAGCGCGCGCTGCACGTAGGACTCCGCCTGTGGCTGCCAGATCTGCCAGAGGCCTGCGAGCTGCCCGACCGGGTCGTCGTGCCAGTCGACCCGCAGGTCGGTGACCGGCCACGGCACGGATCCGGCGATGATCATTCCAGCCGAACGGACCGGGGAAACCTCGCCCCCCGCGGCCAGGCCCGCCCGCAAGGCGGCGAGCAGCCGGTCGCCGAGGCTGGCGCCTGCCGCGTCACCGAAAGCCGCGAGCATCGCCGCGGGAACTCCCCGGTCGGCGAGCAGGTTGCCCGCGGCGGCGGCGCCCGGCGCGCAGACGTCGGCCGCATCGCCCAGCGCCAGCTCGCCGGAGTAGCAGGCCGAACCGCCCGCCGCGTCCACCACCGCCAGCTGCCGGTACGCGATGTCCCCCGCGCCGGCCGTCAGGGCGGCGAGTGCGTCGCTGGCGGCAGCGCCGCCGGCCAT
This sequence comes from Streptosporangiaceae bacterium, assembly GCA_036758545.1. Classification (GTDB taxonomy): domain Bacteria; phylum Actinomycetota; class Actinomycetes; order Streptosporangiales; family Streptosporangiaceae; genus Palsa-504. Next base: position 1,464 of record DAIOWL010000012.1, read on the forward strand.
CGCCTCGAGCAGCGTCTCGCGCAGCCGCGGGTCGGTCGTGCTCTGGCTGCACACCGCGCCGGCCCCGGCCCGGACCGCGGCGCACCGCGCCGCCACCGCCATGCTGGCCGACGCGACGACGGCGCCGACCGCGCCGGTGCGGTCGCAGCGGCCCACCAGCGAGAACGTCATGGCCTGACCGCCACCACGGTGACCTCGACCAGCCATTCGGGACGGGCGAGCGCGGACACGACCAGGCCGGTGAACACCGGGTAGACCCCCTCGAGGTGACGTCCGAGCACGCGGTACACCGGCTCGCGGTAGCGGATGTCGGTGAGGTAGATCGTGCAGGACACCACGTGCTCGACGGACGCGCCGGCGTCGGCCAGCAGCGTCTCGACGTTCGTCATCACCTGCTCGGCCTGGGCGGCGGGGTCGCCGGCGTGCACGCTTTCGCCGGTGTCCAGGTCCTGCGGTACCTGGCCGCGCAGGTAGACCGTGTTGCCGGCCACCACCGCCTGGCACAGGTCGTTGTCCAGCCGCTGCTCGGGATAGCTCTCGGCGGTGTTAAACGGCCGGATCCGCAGATGACCGCCGACGGTGATGGGCTCCCTCATTTGCGCACCTCGTCGGCGACCGCGGAGTACCTCGACACGAGGTCGAGCGGGCCGCTGAAGTCGTAGTTGTTGTAGACGGCGAGCAGGTGCGAGAACGGCGGCGACTGCGCGAACAGCTGGAACGTCAGCCGGTGCCCGGCGTAGTCGGAGTTGAGCAGGTCCCGGGCCAGCACGAAGAGCTTGCGGCGCTCCTCAGCGGGGATCTCGCCGATGGTGAAATATTTCCGCAGCCAGTCGCCGGCGCCGGGGGCGTCGAACATGGCCTTGCTGGGCATCAGGCTGACCTGGCAGCCGCACAGGTCGCGGACGAGGTGCATGACCGCCGGCAGCTGGGAGGAGGCGAACACCCGGCCGGCGTACATCATCGGCTGATTGGGCATCAGCAGACCGCCCGGGCTGGGCTCGGCCAGCTCGATCGCCGCGGTCAGGTGCGCGTTGATGCCCTCCCGGTAGCACGCGATCTGCGCGATCTTCTCCCGCACGGCCTGGTGCATGGTGACGCCGGTGGACCGGGCGCTGGCGTAGGCGACACCCAGGAGGAAGTCGGCGAAGCGCAGGTAGCGCTGGACGTACGGGAAGATGCTGTACCGGTGCAGGGTCGCGCGGATGAACGCGGCCGCCTTGGTGTGCCGGTAGAAGAAGACGTTCTCCCAGGGGATCTCCACGTCGTCGAAGACGATCATCGTGTCGATCTCGTCGTACCGGCTGGTCAGCGGGTAATCCTCGGGGTCGCGGCGGCCGGCGAAGGCGGACCGGCAGATGTGCTTGATGCCGGGCGCGCCCATGTCGGCCAGGAAGCCGACCGCGTAGTCGGACAGGACCTCGTTGTTCCACTCGCCGATCGTCGGCTTCACGAACGCCTGGTTGGCGTAGGCCGCCGCCGTCTCGAACTTGGCGCCGCGGACCACGATGCCGTTGCCGGTCTCGCCGGCCACGTGCAGCAGCACGTCGGGGTCCTGGTCCTGCGGCCGCAGGGCCCGGTTGCCCTTCGGGTCGGTGTTGGCCGAGACGTGGAACGGGTCGAGCAGCTGCGCGCGCCGGACGTGGCGGGCGATGTTCGCGGAGAACGCCGGGTCGATCTCGTTCAGCACGTCCTGCCCGTCGAACAGCGACCACATCTCGCCGACCGTCTCGTCGCCGACCCGGGTGACCACGCCGCCGGCGTCGTCGAGGATGGCGTCGACCGAGTCCCGTTTGGCCCGCCAGTCGTCGCGGGTGCGCGGCGGGCGCGAGGTGGTGGCGCAGCGTTCCGCGGTCTCATCGTCGGTGTAGGTCAGCAGGTCCCTGCTCCCGGCCTCGTGAGCCAGATCGTAGATCCGCGCGCGGACGCTCACCACCGGCGCGAACGCCGGGTGCGTGGTCACGTCCGTGACCTGCTCGCCGTCGATCCACACCTCCCGGCCGTCGCGGAGCGACTCGATGTAGTCCTTGCCGGTTCGCAGCACTGTTCGTTCCTCAGCTCTCGATGAATTTGGGACGGAGCGTACCATTTGATTAGCCTATTGGTATAGTTCGCTGGCATGAGGAATGAGGCTCCGGACCAGGCTTTCGCTGGCGTCGGGGAGGTAATTGCGGCAAACCTGCGGCAGCTCCGCACCGCCCGCCGGATGTCGCTGGCCACCCTCGCGGCCCGTGCAGACGTGGCCAAGGCCACGCTGGCCAACCTGGAGCAGGGCCGGGGCAACCCGACCATCGAGACGCTGTGGTCGCTGGCCCTCGGGCTCGGCGTGGCCTTCAGCGACCTGCTGGAAGACCGGCGGGAGACCACGAGCGTGGTCGTCCGGGCCGAGCAGGGCGCGCGGGTGCGCGGGTCCACCCCTGGCAGTCAACTCGACCTCCGGCTGCTCGACCGGATCGAGCAAAGCGGTCTGGTCGAGGTCTTCGACCTGTTCCTGCCCGCGAGGACCGATCACCTGGGCAGCCCGCACGGCGTCGGCGTGGTAGAGCGGGTGTTCGTGCACGCCGGGACGATCACGGTCGGCCCGGCCAGCGAGCCAATCACGCTCGGCCCGGGCGACTACGCGCGGTACAGCGGCGACGGCCCGCACGTCTACAGGTCAGCCGACGAGGACGTCCGCGGCATGCTGCTAGTCGGATACCCGCCCGCCTGAGCCGTCGCCGCTCCTCATCCGCCGGAACCCACTGGCCTCGCCTGCCACAGTCGCATCCGCGCGTCCATCGGCTGATGGGCTCGCATCCGCGGACCCACCCGTCCCACCGCACCCGCACACCGACCGCCCCGGCGAGGTGAAGGGGCCCTTGCCCCCAGTAGATGGGGACACGGGCCCCTTCACCCAGAACGCTTGCCCCGCTGGGAGTACCGGTCGATCCCAGTCGGCACGCCCTACTCAGCTGAATCAGAAATTACTCATCTAGTCGGCGGGCTGGGCGTCCTGGGCCGACGGGAACCGGGGCGGGCGCTTTTCGGTGAGCGCGGCCGCGCCTTCGACGACGTCGGGGCCCATGAACGTGAGCATCTCGTAGGCCGCGGACTGGTCGAAGATCGGTCCGGCCATCTTGAGCCAGTTGTTCAGCGCCCGCTTCGTCCACCGGATGGCGGGCTGCGAGCCGGTGGCCAGGCTGTCCGCCACGCGCAGCGCCTCGTCGAGGACCTGCTCGCGGGGGACGGCCTTGCTGACCATGCCGAGCCGTTCGGCCTCCTCGCCGGTGATCATCTCGCCGGTCAGCAGGTAGTAGCGGGCCTTGGCCATGCCGCAGAGCAGCGGCCACAAGATCGCGGCGTGGTCGCCGGCGGCCACGCCGAGCCGGACGTGACCGTCGCCGAGCCTGGCGTCGAGCGCGCAGATCGAGATATCGGCCAGCAGCGCCACCACCGTGCCCGCGCCGACGGCGACGCCGTTGATCGCCGAGACGACCGGCTTCTCGCAGTTGATGATGTTGTAGACCAGATCGCTCATCTCGCGGAGCATGTGCGCCACGCGGTCGTGATCGCCAGCCATCCGCCGGACCATGTCCAGGTCGCCGCCGGCCGAGAACGCCCGGCCGGCGCCGGTGATCACGGCGACCCGCGTCTCCGGATCGGCCGAGACCTCGGCCCAGACCCGGGCGAGCTCGCCGTGCATCTGCTCGTCGGCGGCGTTGTACTTATCCGGCCGGTCCATGGTGATGAGCAGCACGCCGTGGTCCCGGCGTTCGAATCGGAGCTGCTCGTACTCGGAAAACTTCACGGACTGCTCCCTGGGTTCAGCTCATCGTGAGGCCGCCGCTGACGCTGACGGTCTGGCCGGTGACGAAGGATGCCTCATCCGAGGCGAGGAACGCGACGACGTTGGCCACGTCGTCCGGCTGGCCGAGTCGCCGGAACGGGATCGCCCTGGTGAGGGCCTCCCGCAGCTTCGGCCCCGCGAACGAGGCGAACAGCGCGGTGTCGGTGGGACCGGGGCAGACGCAGTTGACCCTGACCTGGTGGCGTGCCATCTCCCGGGCCAGCGACTTGGTGAAGGCAATGATCCCGCCCTTGGCCGCGGAGTAAACGGCCTCGCCGGACGAGCCCACCCGGCCGGCGTCCGAGCCCAGGTTCACCACCGCCCCGCTGCCCCGTTCGGCCATGAGCGGCAGCACCGCCTTGCAGGTGTGCAGCACGCCGTACAGGTTGACGGCGATCGCGCGGTCCCAGTCGGCCGGGTCGGAGTCGACGAACGAGCTGGCCTTGTCCCAGCCGGCGTTGTTGACCAGGACATCGACGCGGCCGAACTGCTCCACGACCCGGCCGGCCATCGCCTGGACACCCTGGCGGTCGGTGACGTCGGCGCGGATCGCGATGGCGCCCGGCAGCGTGTCCGCCGTTTCCTTGGCGCTGGCCTCGTCCAGGTCGGTGACGACGACGGTCGCCCCCTCCGCGGCCAGCTTGCCGGCGATGGCCTGGCCGATACCCTGCCCGCCACCGGTCACGATCGCGATCTTGTCCTCGAGCCTGCCCATCAACGGCTCCTCTCTGGGTCCATGGCCGGTCCTCGCCTCCGCCACGGAACCGAATCTATAGTCACGTGTGCGACACCAGCGCAGCCGGCGGAGGGAGAACGGCAATGCAGGTCGGGCTCGTGGTCATGGACGAGGACCCCGCCGATGCACTGACGATCGTCCGGGCGGCCGACCGGGCCGGCATCCATTCGCTCTGGTCGATCGACTACTACAACCGAAGCAGCCTGACCCGCGCGGCGGCGTTCGCCGCGGTCTCCGAGACCGCGATCGTCGGCACCAGCGTGACCCCGCTGTTCGCCCGTGCGCCGCTGGCCCTGGCCGCGGCCGCGGCTGACGTCCAGGGCATCGCCGGCGGCCGTTTCGTGCTGGGGGTGGGCAGCAGTACGCGCCGGATGAACCAGGACTGGTACGGGACCGCGCTGCGCCATCCCGCGCCTCAGGTCCGAGAGCGGATCGAGCTGATCAGGCGGCTGACCGCGCATCGCAGCGGCCCGTTCCGGTACGAGGGCCAGTTCGACCACGTCTCGATGGCGCACTACGACCGGACCGCGCTGCCCGATAGCCTGACGATCCTCGCGGCGGGCGTGGGTGAGCACATGGTCAGGGTCGCGGGGGAGTGCGCGGACGGGTTCGTCGGGCACACCATCGCCTCGGCCGGCTACCTGCGCGACACCGCCCGCCCGCTGCTGGCCGAGGGCGCGGCCAGGGCAGGTCGGGACGCGGCGCGGCTGCGGATGACCACGCAGATCGTCGCCGCGGCCAGCACCGACCCGCGCGCCGCGCGCCGGGACGCCGCGGCTCAGGTCGGCTTCTACTCCACGCCGAAGGGGTACGACGCGCTCTTCCCCGACGGACAGTTCGCCGCCGAGCGCATCGCGGCCCGCGAAGCCCTGGCCCGCGGCGACGTGGCGGGCGTGATCGCCGCGGGGGACGCGATGGTCGAGGAGCGGGCCGTGTTCGGTGCACCGGAAGACGTGGCTGGCCAGCTGCGCCGATACGCCGACGTCATCGACTGGGCCATCCTCTATCCGCCGCACTTCGGCGTCGAGCCGGAGCGCATTCACGCGAACGAGCTCGGCCTGATCGAAGTGGCCTCCGGCTGGACGTCCTTACCTGCGCAACCGAAGCGTGTACGAGTCGTCACGCTCGATGTGATCGATCCTGGCCAGCAAGGCGTCGAGATTCTCGGCCACGCCGAGGTGGCGACCGGACAGCCGGTCCGCGTGGCCGCTGGCCAACGCGAGGATCAGGCGCGCCGCCTCCTCCGGGTCGGCGCCGCGGCCGGCGGCGAACTGGTCGCGTATCCAGCCGTGGACACGGCCTTCTGGCGTCTGCTGACCGGCTCTGCTCCTCAGCGCGACCTCGCCGAGACCGATGGGCAGCAGGCCGGGATCCACGCTGAACACTGATACGCCGTGCGGGCGTGTCTCCTCGGCGAGGGTCTCGGTCAGCTTCACCAGTGCCGCCTTCGAGGCTGCGTAGGCAGACATCAGCGGCCATCGGTAGATGCCTGCGTAGCTGGTGATGTTGATGATCCGGCCCCTGCCCGCCGGGATCATCTGCGCAAGCGCCAGCTGGGTCAGGACGAATGCACCGCCAAAGTTCACCTCGATCGCCTGCCACCATTCGGCCGGCCGGGCCTGCCAGGCCGGCCCGATCGGCCCGCTGATACCGGCGTTGTTGACGAGAATGTCTACCGCGCCCAGCCTCTCACGCAGTTCGGCGACGGCGGCGCCGGTGGCCCGCTGGTCGGTGACGTCAGCAGAGACGGCAGCGGCGACACCGCCCGCCCGGTTGATCTCGCCGACCGCGGCCGCGAGTTCACCAGGGGACCGTGCGATGAGCGCGACGGCCGCTCCGGCATCGGCGAGCCGGGTGCTCAGCAGCCTGCCGAGGCCTCGGCTGCCGCCGCTCACCAGCGCGACCATGCCTTCTAGCGGACGATTACCGGCGCCCTTGCCCGCCGATGCGACCGTCGCCGCGATGGCTTCAGTTTCCATGGCCAGAGTCTCCGGAGCCGACCTGGCTCGCTGGGGTGGCGTCCCGCTCGACCAGCAGCCGGCGAAGGATTTTACCCGCCGGGGACCTAGGGATGCAGTCGGTGAACTCGACCTGACGCACCCGCTTGTAGCCGGCCACGCGCCCGGCCACCCACGCCATCAGCTCCTGCGCCGATGCCGGGGCCCTCAGCACGACGAAGGCCTTGGGCACCTCCCCGGCCAGCGCGTCGTGCTTGCGGACGACGGCCGCGTCTGCCACCGCGGGGTGGGTGAGCAGGACGGCTTCGAGCTCGGCGGGGGCGACCTGGTAACCCTTGTACTTGATCAGTTCCTTGACCCGGTCGACCACATAGAACCACCCGTCCTGGCCGGCCGTGACGATGTCGCCGGTGTGCACCCATCCGTCAGCGTCGATGGTGGCCGCGGTCGCCTCCGGGTCACCGAGGTACCCGTGCATCGCGCTGGCTGTGCGGACCAGCAGCTCGCCCGGCTGACCGGGGCGCAACCCGGTGACGGTGCCGGGATCGACGATCCGGCACTCGACGCCGGGCAGGGCGGGGCCGATGGAATCGGGGCGCTCCGGGCCGGCGTCGGGCGCGATGTGGGTCCCGCCGCTCACCTCGGTCATGCCGTAGGCCTGCTTGACCCGACAGCCGAGTCGCTGCGCGCACGTGCGTGCGAGGTCGGCGCTGAGTGGCGCGGCGGCCGAGGTGAGCAGGCGCAGGCTGGCCAGGTCGTAGTCGTCGACCGCGGCTGCGGTCGCCAGGCCGAGGACCATCGGCGGTACGACTTCGGCCCTGGTGATGCGATGATCCTGCACGGCGCGGAGGAACGTGTCCAGGCCGAACCGCGGCAAGATGATCACGGTCGCGCCCGCGAGCAGGGCCAGGTTCAGGGTCATCTGCAACCCGTAGATGTGGAACAACGGCAGGGCCGCCATCACCACGTCGTCCTCGGTCACCTGGTGGACGAGCCACGTCTGGCACAGGCTGGCGACCAGGTTCTGGTGCGTGAGCTCGACGCTCTTGGGCAGTCCGGTGGTGCCGCTGGACGTCGGCAGGAGCGCGATATCCGACGCGGAAACGCGCTCGGCCGGCTCGTGCGCGGTCGCGCGAAGCGACCAGAAGGGGATCGCCCCGGCGGCGCGATCACCGATCACGATCGTCTCCGTGATCGCGGTCTGGGCCGTCACGCCGCGCAGCTTCTGTCCGGTCGGCCCGGCCGTGGTCACCAGCCACCGCGCATCTGTCTGCCGGAGCTGGCGGGCGATCTCATCGCCCGTGCATTGCGGGTTCACGGTCGTCACGATCGCGCCGATCGACGCGGCCGCGAACCATGCCACCGCGAACTCGATGGAGTTCTGCGCGCACAGGGCGAGGACGTCGCCGGGACGCAGGCCGCGCGCTGACAACCCGGCGCCGACCTCTCGTACGGCATCGGCGAGGTCGGCGTAGCTGATCTCCTGCCCGGTCACCGCGTCGACCAGGGCCGGCTTGCTCCCGCGCCGGAATGCGGCGCCGAGCACGAACTGCGGGAGCGTCATGTCGGGTATGACGGGCGCGGGCAGAGTCTGTCCGGCCCCGTCACGTTCTGTCATTACGGAGGTCATGTCTCCCCGCTTTCGCCTCTGCTCGTCTCCGCCCGGCGGCGGATGGCCGACATGACCGAGTCTGAAAGTCGGCCCGCCAGGCGGCATCGGGTAGACCACCCCTGTTTTTTGCCGCTCTTGCCCCTAGGAAATAGGGGCGCTAGGAGTCCCGGCGGCTTCGTGCCTGTCGCTGGCCGGGGTCTTGCTGACCAGCGCCTCGCCCAACTGGGTTCGCCGGGTGACATCGAGCTTGCGGTACGCCCGGCTGAGGTGCGCCTCAGCGGTCTTCGTCGTGATGAACAGCTCCTGTGCTATCTCACGGTTGGTCCGGCCCGCCGCAGCCAGCCGGGCCACGCGCAGCTCGCTGGCGGTCAGGGCGTCGCGGCCGGTGATTGCGTCGCGCCGTGGCTTGGCGCCCGCCGCGATGAGTTCGACCCTGGCCTGGCTCGCGATGCGGCGGGCGCCCCAGTGATGCGCCAGGTCGAGTCCCCGCTCTAGCTGAGCCCGCGCCGTGGTCCGCTGGCCGACCCGGCGCAAAGCCGCACCATGGTCGGTGAGCGCCCGGGCCAGCTCGACCGGCGCCGGGGAGTGCTCGAGTATCCCGACCGCCTCGCCGAGCAGCGCGAGGCCGCGGTCGCCGCCCTCGACCAGGCCCGCGGCGCGCAGCGCGACACCCAGCGACCGAGGCCGGCCGAAACTGCGGGCCACCTCGAGCGCCGTCCGGGCCAGCCGCCGGGCCTCGGCCTCGTGACCGAGCAGGGCGTGGGCGATCGCCGCCTCAGACCGCCAGGCATACAGGCCATCGATGATCCCGAGCCGTTCGCATCGCTCGCCGCAGGCCAGGAAGTCCCCCAGCCCCTCCTCGCCTCGTCCCTGAGCCATGCGCAGCTGGCCGCGCGCCATCAGGTAGGCCGCGACCACGACCGTGTGCGATGTCAGCGGCGGAGCTATACGCCGCAGTTCGGCGGCCGCGTCGTCCAGCGCGTCGCGTTCGGTGAGCGTCTCGACCAAGTGCGCGAGCGCGTCGATCGCCCAGATCCCGGTGGCGTGCTCAACGGCCCAGCGCGCCTGCGCCTCGGCGTCGGCGAGCTCGCCACGCCGGTACAGGGCCCAGGCCGAGAAGGTCGCTACCCCGATTAGTTCCTGCACCGCCGAGCGGCGGCGCGCATCCCTGAGCATGTCGTCGCACAGCCGCTGCAGCACCCCGAAGGCCTCCAGGCCGAGCAAGGTCACGATGATCGAGGCGGATGCGTTGGGTCGCGGCGGGTACGGCTCGCGCGCCAGCACCCGTTCCAGCAATCGCAGGGCTTCGCCGGGCGACCGAGCCTGCCTCATGTCCGCGTGAGCGATGGCGACGAGCACGCGGCCCGGCGGGTCGGCGTGCTCGGCCAGGCTGGCCCGTAGCCTGTCCACCGTCCGCAACGCGGCGGGCGCGGTACGGTCGTCCATCAGGCCCGCGAGCGTCGCCGCGCCGTCCAGCCGCAAGGCCAGCCGGGGGTCGGTGGCCCGGATACGGGCCACGGCTCGCTGCAGTTCCACGACCGCGACGTCCGCCTGATCGGAGATGATGTACGCGTTCGCCAGCGGTCCCGCGGCCGCCGCTATCGCCGTCGCGTCATGCGCCTCGTTCAGCGCCTCCTTCAGATGGCCTACCGCGTCCGGGCCGCCTGCCGCCCATTCCGCGACACCCAGGCGCCGCAGGAGCACCACGCGTTCCGCCGGGGTGGCAGGCTCTGCCAGGGCGCGCCGGAGATAGCTCGCGGCGACTTCGGCCGCGCCGCGCTCCCAGGCCGTGTCGGCGGCCGCGCTCAGTCGCTGCACCACCCACGGGTCGCCGGCCGGCCCGGCCGCGAGCAGGTGGGCGGCGACTCGGTCGGCTGCACCGGCCCGGTCGAGAATCGCAGCCGCCCGCCGGTGCGCGAGCCGCCGGGCGCCCAGCGCCTGATCCGCGTAAGCGGCCTCGCCGATCAGCGGGTGGAAGAAATCGAGCGGCCGTGTCGGCGCGAGGATCTGGGCCGCCACCAGCCGGTCGGCCGTCAGCTCCGCGGCCGCTGGATCCAGTCCCGCCAGCTCAGCGGCCACGCCCACCTCGGTCTGCGATCCGAGCACCGCCAGGGCCTGCGCCAGCGAAACCGCGTCAGACCCTAGCCGTGCGAGCCGGCCGAGCACCGAGGCTCCGACCGCGGACGACGCGAGTGTGCGCAGGGCCGTGACGTCGTCGTCTGCTCCGGACAGTCTCTCGTTGCGCGCCGCGGCCAGCAGTTCCCTGACGTATAGCGGGTTGCCGCCGGCCAGCTCCCAGCAGGCCGAACAGAATCCCGCGCTCGCCGTCGGCCCGAGCTCCGCGCGCACCAGCGCGGCGACGCTTGCCACGTTCAGTGCCGACAATCCCATGCGGTGAACCGAGGAATCGTCCGCCGCCGCCGCGACCGAGTTCGCCCGTCCGCGCGGATCACCCTCCCGAACGGTCAGGACCACCAGCATCGCAGACTCGGCACAGCGCGGCCCGAGATACGCCAGCCACGACAAAGAGGGACCGTCGACCCAATGCAGATCGTCCACTGTCAGCAGCAACGGCTTGCGCTCGGCGAGGTTCGCGCACAGCCAGTACAACCCGTGCACCGCCGCGAAGTCAGAGGAGGGCGAATCACCAGCGGCCAGCCCCAGTGCGCCTGCACCGGCCCGGGCTGGGCCGGCCAGGATCCGCCGCCGCTCGGCCGTGGAGGCCGACAGCACTGGCTGTTCCAGCAGCTGGCGAACGACCGAGAACGCCATGTCCGCCTCGAGCTCGCGGCCGCGGGCACGCAGCGACCGGAACCCCCGGTCCCCGGCGAGCCGGTGCACCGCCGCCAGCAGCTGCGTCTTCCCGATTCCGGCCGGGCCGCTGATAGTGACGACCGCCCCGCTGGCCGCATGCGCCTGTTCGAGCAGGGCGCTCAGCCGCGCCAGCTCGGCATCCCGCTCCAGCAGCAGCGGCACCGGTTCGGCCACAGTCACCATGCCGCTGATCGTAACCACGCGGCGCTGATTTCCTAAGGCATGGACGGCAAAGACTTGGGGTCCTGGCCAGCAAGCTCATCGGCCCGGCGTCCTGCACGTGACCTCCCACCTCACCACGAAGAAGGTCAAGGCCGACGAGTAGCCGGCCTGACCAGTGGAAGATAAGACCATCGGCCACGCTGCGAGGTGAGGACCATGAATGCCGTCCGCCCGGATGACGGGGACCCCGGCGAACCCGCCGCGGAAAGCGGCCAGGACCGGGAGGCACCCGGACCGGTTCACGGCCTGTTCCTGCGACGTTTCGCCGGGGACGATGCGCTCCTCGAGCTGGCCGGACTCCGCTTTGCCCAGATGGGCGTGGCCGCCGAGCTCTACGCCGACACCCCAGACGAGCTGGAGCGAACCCTCCGGTTCGTCCCTCCTCATCGGTACCTTCCGACGGTCCACCTGAGCCGCGGTATCAACCTTCTCAGCGAGCAGGACCGTTCCCAGGTCGCGGAATTCGCCGACCGTTTCGCGGGCCGCGTCGCCGGCCTTGTCGTCCATGACAAATCCGAGATGGTGGCCCAGACAGACCACTTGGTCGAGGTGATGAGGGAGCTCGGGGCGCGCCTGCGCGAGCGGCCGGGGCGCCCCATGGTCTTCCTCGAGTACGCCGCGGGCTCAGAACCGGAGTGGTTCATCGGTTTGGCGGAGCGACTCCTCGACGCCGAGCAGGTCAGCTGCTGCATCGACATCGGCCACGTCGGCATGCGGCAGGCTTCGGCCCGGTTCAACCGCTACCACCCCGGCCTGAGCCTCGGGACTCTTTCCCCTGGGGACGGGAGGTTGCCCGACCTTGCCGCAGACGTCCAGGATGCGGTGGATGGCGCCCGGCGCGACGTGATCGAGGTCGTCCGCTCGATCGGCTCGCTGGGCAAGCACGTTCATTTCCACCTGCACGACGGCCATCCCCTCATCCCGGGTCTGTCAGATCACTTCACCTTCCTGAGGCGGCTGCCCATTCCGTTCAGCTACCAGGGACGGCAGTCCCTGAGCATGATGTACGGGCCGGGGGGCCTGGAGTCCGTGATCTGGGCGGCCACCGAGGCGTGCCGGGCCGGGGGAGCGTCCTTCACCCTGGAGATTCACCAGGTCGAAGGGCGGCTGCCGCTGGCTGACGCGTCGCGGCTCTTCGCCCGTTGGCGGGACCTCACCAACGCCGAGCGGACGAACTACTGGCTCTCGGTGCTGAGTGAGAACGCGGTCCTGCTATCGGAGTGCCTTGCGGCGAGCGTCTAGGCCGCTGAATCTCATGGCGCAGAGGCGGGGATGCGGAAGATGTGGATCGACTGGTCCTTGGCCCGGCATCGCGGGTCCTGGTCTGGTTTGGCCTTGTCCGAGACCATGACCACCTGATCCGGTGCCATCCATGACACGCCCTCGGCCGTCCCGTAGACGATGCTGCCGTCAGCCGAACGGGGCAGCGCGTAGCTCATGCCGGCGCCGGTGAGCTCCCAGCCGTCCGGAGCGAGACGGCCGACCCACAGCGCGGAGGATTCCTGGGACACGACCGCGATCCGGCCGTCGGCCACCGCGATGCCGCTGTAGTCCTGGAACAGCACCGTTTCCGGTAGCCGGATCCTGGCCACGCGGTCCCACTGGCGCTGGCCGCGCCGGAACACCTGGACCCGGCCGCCGCCGGGGACGCGGCCCTCCGCGCCGCCCTTGCACCGGTTGCCCTCGCACAGCCCGAGCAGGTAAGCCTGCCCGTCGCGGCGCACGCATGCCAGGCCCTCCAGGCCCTTGTTCGGCCGGTCGAGCGGAAAGTCCAGCCAGGCGCGGCCGGTATAGCGGAAGTTCGCGTCGTACTCCTGCACCGCGGCCATGAACACGCCGCGGCCTCGGGGCAGCGATTCGATCAGCACGTAGAAGCGGCCAGCCTGCGGATCGTGCGCGATGTCCTCGAAGCCGCTGCGGAGGCCACGTTCGGCGACGATCACGTGATTGCTCCCGGCCGCCGGGGACAGCTCCGGGCTGATCCAGGCGATGTGCGGCAGGTTGTCGAAGATGACGTAGAACATCTGGTCTGTGGCCAGCACGCCGCTGGCTTCCAGCCTCGGATCAAGCGAGCCCGGGAGGATGTCGAGCATCTTCGCCTCGCTGACCAGTTCGAGCTGCGGCATTGGGGTGTGCATGACAACCATGTCCTTACCTCCCGGGGCGTCCCGCTAACGCCGCCGAGGGCAGTGGTTCCACCGTGGCCGGGAAGCTCTCGCTGTCGCTGGCACGCGGTGTTTCCTTCCGCAGCTGCGCCAGCTGATGGCGCGCGCTGTCGTGCCGCATCCGGACGTAGTGGATGATGCCCTCGGCCTTTTCCTGGCCGTGCCTGAGCTCATTCTGCTGACAGCCGCTCAGGTAGACCTCGTCGTTGGTGAACTGGCGGCCGGTGAACGGCTGGCCGTACGGCGTCGCCGACTCCAGGTAGGCAGCCTGGCATGTGCGACCCCACAAGCCGTCGCCGGAACCGGCCGCGATCTGCCGGCTGAACGATCCCGGGTTGAACTCGGTGTCGAGCAGGAGCTCCAGATAGTCCAGGTAATACTGCCGGTAGTCACGATTGCGCAGCAGGTTCTGCACCAGCGGTATCCGCGAGGTCGCGCGGTCCCGCCAGTAGTGCCTGGTATTGCCGGGCCAGTCGAGTATGTGGGTGTACTGCCATTTGGTACCGAAGTAATCGAGACCCAGGCAGTTGTCGTAGTCCCACGGAATGAACGTGAAATAGGGGGAAACCATGAAGTCGTCCTCGGCGCCCAGGCGTCCGGAATTATAGAGGTAATAATTGGACGGCGTGGCGTAGTAGTTGTCCCAGCTGCCGAGCAGCATGTTGGCGGCCGCCCACCTGAGGAAGGCAGGCGCGTTCATGATGCCGTCGACCGACTCGCGGAACGCGTCGGTGTCGAAGCGCTTATCCCCGTCGCCAAGCGTCATGCCGTTGATCGTCCGGATGAACAGCGCCAGGTCGTCGTAGGTACTGGCGTCCCGGTCGTCCTTGTTGGTCTTGAGCCGGTAGGTGCGGTCGTCGTCGGCGGCGGCCTTGTAATACTGCCGGCCGCTGTCGTCGCCGTCGGGACCGGCGCGGTGTTCCAGGGTGGCGCATCCGACGTCCCCGCAGTAAGCCTTGTAGAGGTTGCCGCGGTGATTGCCGCCGAAGTGATCCTTCAGGAACCTCTTGTCGACCTGCTCGATGACGGAGAACAGCCCGCAGTAGGTGGCGTCGAACGCGAGCTTCGCATAGGTGTGCCGGGCCGCGGGAACGCCCGCCCGCCCGAACAGCCGCCACGCCAGTGCCTCCCGCATCTGCGAAGGATCGTTGTACATCGACTTGAGGTTGACGCACGTCATTCCGGCGAGGCGGCCCGCGTCGCCGGAGGCGCCCTCCAGGGTGATCTTCCATGATCTCTTCGGCGTGCGCAGGGTCCTGTTGCCGCTGTTGACAAGGGAGAAGCCCGTCGTGCTGAACGCGACGCCCCCGGCGCCCGGGCCGGGAATGTGCCGGTCGCTGGCCGGGTCGGTACGCCATACGTCCAGCCGCGCACCCGGCGGCGCCTGGGCCTTGCGCGTCAGCACATCGGGCGGCGGCGGGAAGCCCGTAACGTGGAACATGTGCATGCCGGCGGAGAAGAACTCGCCCTTGCCGTGCGTTGCCTGTCTTGTCTCATCCATGCGTACTCCCTGGATGATCTCGTTAAACGGTCAGGTGCGGCGGCGCCGTGGGCGCCGCGGATACCTGGTCGGAGGCAGCCGCGGTCCTTCTGATACACCGATAAGGCGGAGACATAGCCGGCGCGATATGCGATAGTCCGAGTTTGTGACCGAAGTGATGATCGCCGTTGACGGCGGCGAAGTATGGGCCGACGACAGCGGGGGCGACGGCCCGCCGCTCGTCCTGCTGCATCCGGGCGTCGGCGATTCGCGCATCTGGGAACCGGTGCTGCCCGCGCTGACCGCGTCGTACCGGGTCGTCAGGTACGACGCTCGCGGCTTTGGCCGGTCGCCCGCGCCCACCGCGAAGTTCTCCCTGCTCGCCGACCTGATCTCGGTGCTCGGCTACTACGGCCTCGACCGCGCCGCGTTCGTGGGATGCAGCCAGGGCGGCGGATCCGCGCTCGGGCTGACCCTGGAGCAGCCAGCCCGGGTGTCCGCGCTGGTCCTGCTGTGCCCGGGTATCCCGGGCTACCCGTGGCCCGAGGAACCCGATGAGCTGGACGCCGAGTACGAGCGGGCGCTGGAGGCCAGGGACGTGGACGCTCTGGCTGATCTCCTGCAGCGCATCTGGGCCTGCGCCGGCCCCATCCCGGAGACCCCGGAGGTCATGGAACAGCTGCGTTCGGGGGCTCGGGCCGAGATTTCGTCGGGCGACATGCAGCAGGAGGATCCGCCGGTCTACGGTCGGCTCGGCGAGATCTCGGTGCCGGCGTCGCTCCTGGTCGGCGACGCGGACTATCCGCCGCTGATCCAGGCCAACCGGGAGGCCGCGGCGCGGATCCGGAACTGCGAGCTGATCGTGGCCCCGGGGATGGACCATCTGCCGCCTCTGCGTGAACCCGGCCTCGTGCTGCGCACGATTACGAGCACGCTGGCCCGGGCCGGCTGGTTATACCCGGGAAGGACATGGCCGCCGATGTCGTCGCGCTGACCGCGCAGGGTCGCCTGCGCGGCGCGCAGGATGGCCCGGCCCTGCGGTTTCTCGGCATCCCCTTTGCCGAATCCCCGGTCACCGCGGGCCGGTTCGGGGCGCCGGCCGCGCCGGGCCGCTGGGACGGGATCAGGGACGCGCTCAGCTACGGCGCGACCTCACCGCAGCCGGACCGTGGCGTCACGCTGATTCCGGAACCGATCATCGCCGGCGACAACGAGCTGAACCTGAACGTCTTCACGCCCGATCTGGGTCCGGCCCGGCTGCCGGTGCTGGTCTGGATCCACGGCGGCGGCTTCTTCGGTGGCTGTAACGCCTCACCCTGGTATCGCGGCGGGCCGTTCGCGCGGGACGGGGTCGTCCTGGTCAGCATCAACTACCGGCTTGGCGCCGAGGGCTTCCTCGAGGTGCCCGGTGCCCCCGCCAACCGGGCCGTGCGCGACTGGGTCCGCGCGCTGGAGTGGGTGCAGGAGAACATCGCGGCCTTCGGCGGAGACCCCGGCCGGGTGACGATCGCGGGTCAGTCCGCGGGCGGCGCTGCCTGCGCCGCGCTGCTGGGTGTCCCGGCGGCCCGCGGCCTGTTCCGCGGCGCGGCGTGCGTGAGCGGCGGATCGGCGCTTATGCAGACCGCGGACGGCGTCCGTGCCGTGGCCGGGCGAATAGCCGGACACCTGGGCGTCCCGGCGCTGGACCGGACGGCGCTGGAGCAGCTGCCGGCCGGGACGATCCTGGCCGCGCAGGAGGCGGTCACCGCGACGGGCCCGGGAGCGCACGACGCGGAGGCCCTGGCCGCCCTGCTCGGGCGCGGCATCACGCTGCCGTGGGCGCCGTGGCCCGACGGAGACGTCGTCACCGAGGAGCCCCTGAGGGCGGCGGCCTCGCCACGGCACCGCGAGATCGCCCTGCTGGCCGGCGCCACCGCCCACGAGTTCAACATGGCCTGGATACCGGCGGACTGGATTACCGCGGACATGGCGGCCGAAGGCCTGGCCAGGGCGGGTGTGACGGCACCGCTGGCCGCCGCCTACCTCGGCCAGGCCGGACCGCGGCCCGGCGCGGCGGTCGGGCAGGCCATCACCGACCGGACGTTCCGGGTCCCGGCCCAGCGACTGGCCATGGCCAAGGCGGAGGCCGGCGGCTCAGCCTGGACGTACGACTTCCGCTGGGCGCCGCCGGCCGGGCCGCTGGCCGGCCTGGCCTTCCACTGCCTCGACGTCCCGTTCTTCTTCGACGCACTCGGCGAGCCGGGCGTGGCGGAAGCGGCCGGCCCGGCTCCGCCCGGAGCGCTGGCGGCGGACATGCACGGCGCGCTGGTCCGCTTCGTCACCGACGGTGCCCCCGGCTGGGCGCCGCACGGAGCAGGCCGCAGGCCGGTCATGGTGTTCGGCGAGCCATCCGGGGTGCAGGAAGACCCGCTCGGGGCGGAGCTCAGAGTCTGGACGTAGCCGTGCCGGAAGCAGGTCGGTGACGTTCCGGAACCGGACTCAGGTCACGTCGGCACCGTCAGCACCGCGGTCCGGGTGCGCCGGGCCAGCCGGAACGTCATGGAACCCCGGATCCAGTGCGTGCTGGCGCAGTGAATCCGGGGTTTCAGTGCGTTGGGCCCGGGCTTCGGCGGCGGCGGGGCGGTCGCGCAGGGCGTAGATGCCGGCGGCCAGTGTGCCCAGGCAGAGGGCTACGGAGCTGAGGCCGAGTGACCAGTGGATGCCGACGGCGGCGCCGAGGATGCCGACGGTGAACCCGCTCCCGGCCCGCAGGCCGTTGGCCGACACGCCGTACAGGCCGATGATCCGGCCGCGGTCGGCCGGCGGGGCCAGCAGCTGGACGATGGTCTGCCCGATCGACATCGAGGCCAGGTTCGCGATCCCGCCGATCAGGAGCATCGTGAGGGCGAGCAGGTAGCTGCTGGTCAGGGCGAAAAACAGGGTGGTCACGCCGTAGATCGCGGTGCTGATCACGGCCGCCTTCACAGTGGGCTTGATGCGGCCGGTGACCTCGAGCAGGATGCCGCCGATCACGCCGCCCACGCCGTTGGCGAACAGCAGGACTCCGTACGCGGTACCGGCGCTGCCCGTCCCGAGGTCGTGCGCGAATAGCGGCATCGCGGTCTGCAGGGACGTCCCGACGAAGAAGGATCCCAGCCCGCCGAGCACGATCATGCTGACCAGGACGTGGTTGGACCGCACGTCTCGCAGCACCCGCAGCGAGCCGAGCATCCCGATCCGCGGCGGCCGTACCCCGTGGTCGCGTACGTGCCCGGTGAACTTGGTCCGGAACAGGAACAGCGTGAGCGGCAGGTAGAACGCGATGTTGGCGAAGATTCCCCGGGTCGGGCCCAGGCCCAGCAGCAGCACCGATCCCACCACCGGCCCGAACAAGATGCCCAGGCTGCGGAACGTCGCGTTCAGCCGCACCGCGCTGGGCAGTTCCTCCCGGCCGACGAAGTCGTGCAGCATCAGCTGCTCGCCGGGACCCCACAGCGCTCCCGCGCAACCGTGCAGGACGAGCAGCAGGCACGCCTCCCAGACCTGCAGCGAGTTCGTCAGGAACAGCACGCCCCACAACGCGGAGACCAGCATGAACAGGGCCTGGGCCGCCTGGATCAGGCGGCGGCAGTCGTGCCGGTCGGCCAGCGAGCCGAAGTACACGGAGAACAGCAGGAACGGCACCCAGTGGCTGATGACCTCGAAGCCGGCCAGGGCGGGGGAGTGGAACTTCTGCCACAGCACCCAGTAGGTGATGACGTGCTCGATGTTGTCGGCCATCATGGCCAGGGCCGCCCCGAACAGGTAGGGGCGGCAGTCGGCGTTGCGCAGCGCGGCGAACTTCGCCGGGGCCGGGGCGGCTATCTCGCCTGCCGGGGCAGCGGGGTCGAGCTCCAGGACGTGGGTGGGAATCCCGCAGGCGGAGCACACGCGACTGAATCTCCCGTCTCAGCTGGAACCAGCACCCAGCTGATGCGAACACCGGCCGCCGCCTGGTGCTTCCCGTTCCCTCAGGTACGGGTGGTGCGGTGGCAGCCGAAAGCGATCGGTGTGGCGAGAGAATACGGATCCTGCGGCGCACCCGACGGCGTGACGCTCGGCGGCAGGGCCTGCGGGAAACTGGGATGGATGTAACCGTCTCGCTCGCCGCACAGGCCGCCCGCCGCGCCGCCGCCCATGTCGAACCAGGGTTCGAGGTGACCTTCTGGGTCGTCCCACCGCGCGAAATCCACCCACCCGTACCGCTGCTGGACGATCCGCGTCCACTGGGCAGGCTTGCCGGGCGGCTCGATCGCGTAGACGAAGTCGTATCGACGTTGATCCGCAGCGCCCTGGTACCGGTACCGGTCTCTGACGCGGTGGCGGCGCTCAGCCTGCCGTGCACCTTGACCAGGGTGGTCACGAACTGGGTGCTGCCAGGAGCGAACGAGGCGACCCACGTGCGGGTGTTCTTCTGGTCGCCGTTCTTGTAGAGCGCCGTCGTGTGCAGCCCGGCGACGAACTCGGTGCGCTGCTGCTTGGTCAGGAGCCTCTCGAAGGCGGCCGGCTTGCCGCCGCGCAGCGTCGGCCAGTCGAGATTGCCGGCGATCAGCAGCTTGCGGGTCATCTCGTAGGCCGACCGGACCTGCGCCGCGGTGTACGGACCGTGCGCCCTGGCGGCCGGGATCGTGAGCCCGGCCGCTCCGTCGGCCCAGCCGTCCGCCGGGGTGCCGGTGAACGGGTCGGCGGGCGGCCGGTTGGCGACGACGGAGCCGAACGGACTGGGATGTGACGCCGCCGGTGTCGGCTGGGCGGACGGCGTGGCGGACGCGGCGGTGTGATGGAGCCAGGACGGCGGGGCAACGCGCAGCCAGGTGAAGATGCCGCCGCCGACCAGGAGCACGAACACGACCGCCAGCGCCGTCAGGACCCCCGTGTCACGTTTGCGCTGGACCTTCTTTTCCGCCTTCTTCGCGGCCACGAGCCGTTCCAGCGATGACGGCTCGTGGACCGGCGGCCTGCCGATTTCATGATCGCGAAGATCTCCGATGAATATCGCGGTACGAAATTCATCCGGCCGCAGGGCGCGGGGCAGCGCAATTAGGCCCGGTGAGACTACAAGCCGAGGGCCTGGCGGACGTATGGTATGTGGCGCCGGGCGACGGGGACGGTCTCGTGCGTCCGCGTATCGGTGGCCAGGAATAGGGTCCCCTTGAAACCGGGCTCGATCTCCCGCACCCGGCCGAGGTTGACCAGGAACCGGCGGTGCACCCGGACAAAACCCTTGTCGGTGAGCTCCTGCTCGAGCCGGTCGAGGCCGCGGGTGGCGGCCAGGA